>JBEISY010000151.1:0-5133 GCA_040375175.1 Chitinophagaceae bacterium | reverse complement strand
GGATTTCAAACTCACGTTTCTCCTTAAAAGATGGTTTCTTTTTGACGGATTCCGTTGTGGGGGCAACAGTTGGTTTTGGTGCGGTCTCACTGGGCTTGACTATCTCTTCCGTTGGTGCAGCTGCCCTATAGGAGGAGTAGTTGCCGGGGAAGTCCCTGACAGACCCCTCGCCTTCAAATACCAGCAAATGATCCACCAGTTTGTCCATGAAATAACGATCATGGGATACAACCACTAAACAGCCCGGAAACTCCATCAGGAAATTTTCTAAGACGGCAAGCGTAGGGAGATCGAGGTCATTGGTGGGCTCATCAAGAATGAGGAAATTGGGGCTGCGAAATAGGATTGCCAGCAGATGCAGCCTTCGTTTTTCTCCACCACTGAGTTTGCTGATATAGGTGTATTGCTGGTCAGGATTGAACAGGAACAGTTCCAGGAATTGCGCCGCACTCAGTGAGCCTCCTTTGGCCAGTGGAAAACTTTCTGCCATGGTTTTCACAAATTCAATCACGCGCATGTCTTCTTTCACCACAAGACCCTGTTGGGAGTAGTTGCCAAACACAACCGTATCCCCGATATTGATCTTTCCACTGTCTGCTTCTTCCAGCCCCTGAAGAATATTGATAAATGTGGATTTGCCCACTCCGTTCTTGCCTACAACGCCCACACGCTCGCCTTTTTTGAAGGTGTAATCGAACCCCTTCAAAATGGTTTTGTCGCCGTAACTTTTGTATACTTTTTTGAGTTCGATGACTTTCCCGCCCAGCCTGTTCATTTTCATTTCCAGTTCCACCTGCTGGTCGATGATTTTCTTTTTGGCCTGCGCCTCCACCTCGTAAAAATTATCCTGCCGGGATTTTGATTTTGTGGTTCGGGCCCGGGGTTGTTTTCGCATCCACTCCAGTTCTTTGCGATACGTATTCCTCGCCTTGTCAATAGACGCTGCTTCATTTTCTATCCTTGCCGCTTTTTTCTCCAGGTAGTTTCCATAATCGCCACGATAGGTGTACAGCTGCCCGTTATCGATCTCCCAAATCTCGTTGCAAACCTCGTCCAGAAAATACCGATCATGTGACACCAGCAACAGCGTCACATTTTCTTTGTTGAGATAGTGCTCCAGCCACTCCACCATTTCCACATCAAGGTGGTTGGTGGGTTCATCCATGATGAGGAGGATATGCTTGTGTTCAAACCCAATATCGATAAGGGTCCTGGCCAATGCCACACGTTTGCGCTGACCGCCACTCAGAGTAGATACTTTTTGATTGAGGTTATGGATCTTCAGCCTGCCGAGGATCTGCTGCACCTTGGCATCAAAGTCCCAGGCCCCCAGTTCATCCATTTTCATGATGGCATCGCCCTGGCGAACATGGTCCTCTGTTTCCATCGCCGCTTCGTATTCGCGGATGGCATCCATGACAGGGTGTTTGTGAAAGAAGATATTCCGAAGGATGGTCTCATGTTCGTCAAAACTGGGCTCCTGTTCAAACAGGGCGATGTCTACATCCTTATTCACCCACACCTTGCCTTCATCCGCATGGTCCGTACCTGCGAGAATACGCAGCAGGGTTGTCTTGCCACTGCCGTTCCTGGCGATGAGCGCAATTTTATCACCTTCGGAAATATGAAATGTAAGTCCGCTGAAGAGGGGTTTGATTCCGTACGACTTACCCAGGTTCTCTGCTGTCACATAATGCATGCGGCAAAGATACGATGGAAAGTTCAGTGCCTGCTCGCCAGGAAGATCATGCCGCAGATGAGGACCGTGGCCAGGATCACCAGCGGGATCGTCCATTGTTCAGCCCTTTGTTTTTTCTGGTGGGACTTTTGGAAACCGGTGATGTATCCTATCGCTTCGGCATCATTTCCTGCCAGTTTTTTCAGGGTGTCCAGGACCGGTAGGGTAAGCTTGTGGGGAATGGGTTTGAGGGCCAACAGGAGGTGCCGGATAATGGTCCGGTTCATGTCTGGCTCCTGGAATTTGCTGAGGCATTCCAGATTCTCGGCAGAGAGTAGCTTTTGCACTTGGGTAACCACACCAAAATGGTCCATCCGGAATACGTCCATCCCGGCTACCACACGTTCATATTTCAATACTTTTTCCAGTATGCTGAAGGGGGTCAGGGGCGAGGTTTCGCCGTTGCCGGTGTTATAGACCTGCCGAAGCCATCGCTCCTTCAGCCATTCTTCTTTTTTTGCAGGCTGGGTGAGGGTCTCGTAGGCCTCTTTGATATCATGGAATTTTGCCGATGCATAGGGTTCATTGTTGGTAGCATCCGGATGATACTGCTTCGCGAGTTTCCGGTACTGGCGGCGGATCTCTTCGCGGGTAGACATAGGGTTGACTTCGAGGATGCTGTAGTAGTCTTTCATACTATGCAAGATACGACTAGCTATTTGCTATTAGCTATTAGCTGTTTGTACAACATCTAATTTAAATTTGCGTTTTCAGTCCAGTATATGAAGAACTCTATCAGCATCGCTGCGGTATTGGTGATCGCATTGATCAGCTTCACCAACAGCTCTAAGACTGAATCAGGATCTGTAAGCAAAGACACGGTGGCTTCAGCTCCAACCTATGCTCCCCAACCTTCAACCTCCCGAAAAGAGGCTTCTGCAGCCGATATCATGGCCCGGCCCCAAGTTCCTATTTTGTGCTACCACAGGATCAGGCCCTTCAAGGCGTCGGATTCCAAGAGGGCAAAAGACTATATCGTAACACCCGAAGATTTCAGGGCCCAGATGAAACTTCTGGCAGATAGTGGATATAAGACCATCCTCCCTGACCAGTTGATGAACTACCTGCAATATGGTGATCCCATTCCGGAGAAAGCTGTGATGCTGACCTTTGATGATAATGTTGGTGATCAGATGACCGTAGCTGAGCCAATCCTCAAAGAACTTGGGTTTAAAGGTGTGTTTTTCATCATGACCGTAACCCTGAATAAACCTGGCTATATGTCCAAAGAACAGGTGAAGCAACTGCACGACGAAGGGCATGTGATCGGTTCACATACCTATGACCACCAGAATATGCGTAAACTTTCGGATTCATTATGGGTGGTGCAGGTAGATAAGCCACAGAAACAACTCAAGGATATCACTGGCGCGGATGTGAAATACTTCGCCTATCCGTTTGGTTTATGGAAGCCTGAGAACATACCCGCATTGCAGAAAAGAGATCTCAAGGCTGCCTTTCAGTTGACCGAGAAAAGAGATACCACAGCCCCGCTCTATGCCATTCGCCGAATGATCGTTCCTGGTGGTTGGTCTGGCACCCAGATGCTGAAGTGCATGAAGGGATCTTTCTCGCACCGTTAAACCCACTAAAATTCTTTTAGTGGCCGCCATGACAGGCAGTGTGATAGGTACTGCTATCCATCGTGATTATAGTACAGTGAATAAGCTTGAAGTGGATGTGATGAGTAATTCGCCACTCGTGGCTATGTTGAACGGATTCATCAACAATCCTTTACTAGCTAACATGGGTGGACGCAAGGCGATGAAGGTAGATGGATACAAAGGGTCTTGCACCTATGAGGTTCGTGAAGAGACAGATGCTGCGGGAAAGGTCAGCTCAGTGCCAGTAGCCGAAATGCAGATACCCATTTCTTCATCACTGGTGACGATAAGAGCTACATGTCTTACGGAGGATGTATTAATTAAAATGATGAACACCGTTCCAGTAAGCAAGATTGCTGAGCTACTTAAATAGGCAGGGTGGCAGGGTGGCAATGAGGCAATGCGGCAATGCGGCAATGTGGCAATGCGGTAATTCATTGCCACACTGCCACATTGCCGAATTGCCACATTAAGCATAAGCGCTTACTGGCTCACAAGTACACACCAGGTTTCTATCTCCATGTGTATTGTTCACCCTGGCTACGGAAGGCCAGAATTTATTGAGCTTTACATATTCCAGCGGGAAGGCTGCTTCCTGCCTTGAATACGATTTTGTCCATTCGTTAGCCGTAATGACAAACTGCGTATGCGGTGCATTTTTCAATGCATTGTCTTTTTTGTCTGCCCGTCCTTCTTCAATGGCCCGGATCTCCTGCCTGATCGCGATCATCGCATCACAGAACCTGTCGAGCTCCGCCTTGTCCTCACTCTCCGTTGGCTCAATCATGATGGTACCCGGCACAGGGAAACTCATGGTAGGTGCGTGGAACCCATAATCGATCAACCGTTTGGCCACATCTTCTGCTTCAACATCGGCACTCTTTTTAAATGGCCTTAGATCCACAATGAACTCGTGCGCACAGGTGCCATTGGTACCCAGGTAAAGAATATCATAATCATGCTGCAGTCTTGCACGCATGTAGTTGGCATTGAGGATCGCGAACTCTGTTGATTTGCGCAAGCCATCGTTCCCTAACATGCATATATAGCCGTAGCTGATCAGCAGAATGGATGCGCTGCCAAATGGTGCTGCGCTGACCGCATGTTGTTTGTTGTTTCCGCCAAATACATGACCTGGTAGGAATGGGGCCAAATGTGATTTCACGCAGATGGGTCCCATGCCGGGGCCACCACCGCCGTGGGGGATCGCAAAAGTTTTGTGCAGGTTCAGGTGACACACATCGGCACCAATCAAACCCGGTGCGGTAAGGCCAACCTGTGCATTCATATTTGCACCATCCATATATACCTGTCCACCATGTTGATGGATGATGTCCGTAATGTCTTTCACGGTTTCCTCGTAAACCCCGTAGGTAGAAGGATAGGTGATCATGATGCCTGCAAGGTCATTGCTGTGCAAGGCTGCTTTTTCTTTCAGATCGTCCACATCGATATAACCATTCTCCAATGCTTTCACCACTACCACTTTCATGCCGGCCATTACTGCGGAGGCAGGATTGGTTCCGTGTGCAGAGATTGGGATGAGCATCACATTCCGATGATGATCTCCGCGGGAGATATGGTAATCGCGAATGGTGAGCAGACCGGCATACTCGCCCTGTGCGCCGGAATTGGGCTGCAGACTGCAGGCGTCAAAAGCAGTTACTTCACAGAGGTATGCAGAAAGTTTTTCAACAAAGTAAGCATACCCTTGTGTCTGGTCCATCGGTGCAACAGGATGCAGCTTGGCCCAATGGCTCCAGCTGAGGGGCATCATTTCGGTGGCCGCGT
>JBEISY010000374.1:0-2808 GCA_040375175.1 Chitinophagaceae bacterium | reverse complement strand
GGATGTTTTGCAACGCCTTGCTGGTTCAACTACATTTGTAGTATGACGGTCCTCAACGATAAACCCATCCGGGTACTGGTTGCCAAAGTGGGCCTCGACGGGCCCGACCGTGGCGCCAAGGTCATTGCCACCGCTCTTCGTGACGCCGGTATGGAAGTCATTTATACCGGGCTCCGACAAACACCAGAGATGGTGGTCAGCGCAGCTTTGCAAGAGGACGTGGATGCCATCGGCATAAGCATCCTATCAGGCGCACACATGACCGTTTTTCCCAAGATCATCCATCTCATGAAAGAAAAGGGTATGAACGATGTGCTCCTCACAGGAGGCGGCATCATTCCGGAAGACGACATGATAACCCTTAACGATATGGGCGTGGGTAAACTCTTTGCACCCGGCACCAATACCGGAGACATCGCAGACTACATAAGAACCTGGGTAAAAGAACATCACTAAAAACATTACTAGTGGAAACTTTATTGACACAACTCGAGAACAGCATCCTAACGATCACGATCAACCGCCCAGACAAGTTGAACGCACTCAACAACACCGTTTTTGAGGAACTGAATGCATTGGTTAACGATATTTATCGCAACCCAGACATCCATGGGGTGATCATCACGGGTGCCGGTCCTAAAGCATTTGTTGCAGGAGCGGATATCTCTGAGTTCATGGGCTTCTCCAATGAAGAAGGTTCTTCCCTCGCGAAGCGCGGGCAGGATGTATTCATGCGGATCGAGAATTGCAGAAAGCCTGTCATCGCTGCCGTGAATGGCTTTGCGCTCGGCGGCGGATGTGAACTGGCCATGAGTTGCCATATCCGCATTGCGGCTAACAACGCAAAATTTGGTCAGCCCGAAGTGAACCTCGGCATCATCCCTGGCTATGGCGGCACACAGCGTCTCGCACAGTTGATCGGAAAAGGCAAAGCGATGGAGTTGGTGATGAGTGCTGAAATGATCAACGCAGAACAAGCCTTGCAACTTGGTCTGGTGAATCATGTCACCGAGCCAGATCAACTGATGGAAAAAACTTTGGGCCTGATGAAAACCATTTTATCAAAAGGCCCAGGCGCTATCGGCAAAGTGATCGCAGCCGTGAATGCAGGTTATAACAACACGGTGAATGGCTATGATGAAGAAGTGCGTTTGTTTGGTGAGTGTTTTAATACCGATGAGATGAAAGAAGGCGTCACTGCTTTTCTTGAAAAGAGAAAAGCATCGTTTAGGAAATAACAATTGGCAATTGACAATTAACAATTAGAACCAGTATATGGAAATTAGAATTGAAAAAGACACCATGGGGGAAGTTCGGGTACCCGCTACTGCGTACTATGGTGCGCAGACGCAAAGGAGTATTGAGAACTTCAAGATCGCGCAAGACATCAATCGCATGCCGAAAGAGATCATCAAGGCATTTGCATACCTGAAAAAAGCTGCGGCACTCACCAACCTGGAAGCAGGCGTGTTGCCCAAAGAAAAATCAGACCTCATCGGCCAAGTGTGCGATGAGATCCTGGAAGGCAAACTGGATGATTATTTCCCGCTGGTGGTATGGCAAACCGGTTCCGGTACCCAGAGCAATATGAACGTGAATGAAGTAGTAGCCTATCGTGGGCATGTGTTGAATGGTGGCAGCCTGACCGACAAAGAAAAATTCCTGCATCCGAATGATGACGTGAACAAGTCGCAATCGTCCAATGATACTTTCCCCACCGCGATGCATATTGCGGCTTACAAGATGCTCATCGAAACAACCATTCCCGGCATTGAAAAACTGCGGGATACCTTGAAGGAGAAGAGCGACAAATTCATGAATGTGGTGAAGATTGGTCGCACGCATTTTATGGATGCAACGCCACTGACGCTCGGACAAGAATTCAGCGGCTATGTGGCCCAGCTGGATCATGGACTGAAGGCGATCAAGAATACGCTCGCCCATCTCAGCGAACTAGCCCTGGGCGGAACCGCTGTAGGCACGGGGATCAACACGCCCAAAGGATATTCTGAAAATGTAGCGAAACACATCGCGCAGCTCACGGGTCTGCCCTTTGTGACTGCACCCAATAAATTTGAAGCCCTTGCTGCACACGATGCCATTGTGGAAGCTCATGGTGCGTTGAAAACCATTGCAGTAAGTCTGATGAAGATCGCAAACGATATCCGCATGCTCAGCTCCGGACCACGGTCGGGCATAGGCGAAATTTTCATACCTGACAATGAGCCCGGATCATCCATCATGCCCGGCAAGGTGAACCCTACGCAATGCGAGGCCCTTACGATGATTGCGGCACAGGTGATGGGGAACGATGTGGCGATTGGCATCGGCGGCGCCAACGGACATTTTGAACTGAACGTGTTCAAGCCGGTGATGATCTACAACTTCCTCCACTCAGCGAGGCTCATCGGTGAAGGTTGTGTGAGCTTTAACGACAAGTGCGCGGTAGGCATCGAGCCCATCGAAGAAAACATCAAAAAGCACGTGAACAATTCACTGATGCTCGTTACTTCGCTGAATACGAAGATCGGATACTACAAAGCAGCGGAGATCGCACAGAAAGCGCATAAAGAAGGAACAACCCTGAAAGAAATGGCGGTAAAACTCGGATATGTAACGCCGGAAGAGTTTGATGCATGGGTGAAGCCTGAAGATATGGTTGGACGCTAATTTAGTAAATAACAATTGGCAATTAGCAAATAGCAATTGGCACTGGTTGTTGGAAGTTAGATTTTGGTGAGCGCCACTAACTTCCAACAACCAGTGCTAATTGCCAATTGTCAATTGCCAATTGTTAATTACTAAATG
>JBEISY010000425.1:0-2261 GCA_040375175.1 Chitinophagaceae bacterium | reverse complement strand
TGATCCGATCCTGAAGGAACGCATGTTCGGTCTCACCAACAACGAAGGCAATCACGGGTAAGATTGCAAGGAACTCTATTATTATCTCGATAACACGCCTACGCATAGCTATATGCGAATGCTTTATAAATATCCACACGCAGAATTTCCATACACTAAGCTTGTGCAGGAAAACGCGCGTAATGAACGGTTGTATGTAGAGGCGCAGCACGCATCGCTCGGAACATACAATTTGTATTTCAGTCCGCCCACTGAACTACTCTTCACAGAGAACGAGACCAATAAAGCGAAGTTATTCAACACAGACAGTGGGCATCAATTGTTCAAGGATGCTTTTCATGAATACATCGTTAATAAAGCATCAATACCTGTAGCAGATCAGACATCGGGCACCAAGTGTTCGCCGGTGTATAGATTGGAACTGCAGGCCAAACAAAAAGCAGATATCTATCTGCGTCTTTGCAATCAGCAGGTAGAAGAAGATGCATTGCAGCCCGCAGACAAAGTCATCAATCAACGCTACAAAGAAGCGATTGAATTTCTCACCTGCCTTGCGCCGGATGCAGAAGACC
Source organism: Chitinophagaceae bacterium (assembly GCA_040375175.1). Taxonomy (GTDB): domain Bacteria; phylum Bacteroidota; class Bacteroidia; order Chitinophagales; family Chitinophagaceae; genus Pollutibacter. Next base: position 1,689 of record JBEISY010000425.1, on the reverse strand, counting down.
AGGATTTGCGGAAGATCATGCACCAGGCGCTTTCCAGTCTCTTGTGGAGCAAGCAGTTTTATTATTACGATGTGGATCTATGGGTCAGGGGTGATCCGCATGGCATTCCACCACCACAGGAAAGAATGCGCGACAGAAACCACAACTGGCTTTTCCTCAACAACCGCGATATATTGTTGATGCCTGATAAGTGGGAGTATCCCTGGTATGCCGCGTGGGACCTCGCTTTTCACTGCATCCCCATGGCCTTTGCAGATCCGGGATTTGCGAAGAACCAGATGACACTTATGTTGAGGGAGTGGTACATGAATCCTGAAGGGCAGCTTCCGGCATACGAATGGAATTATTCCGATGTGAATCCTCCTGTGCATGCCTGTGCATGATGATACGTTTGAAGATGTGGCTACCAAATTCTATGAACATTTTGTATTGATCGCATCATCGTTGAACGAAGCGCATCTCTGGGACCAGGAAGATGATTTCTTTCACGATGTGATCAATGCGCCAGACGGTTCCTGGAGCCGGGTGAAAGTAAGATCTGTGGTTGGTCTGAGTGTGTTGTATGCGGTGTCTGTGATCAAGTCCTCCACGCTTGAAAAACTGGGCGACTTCAAAAAAAGAACGCATTGGTTTAAAACATATCGACAAGAAAGAAACCGTTATCTCCCAAATGAAGAGAAGAAAGAAAACAACGACATCCTTCTTTCATTGATCAGTAAAGAAAAGCTTGTGCACATTCTACAGCGCATGTTGGATGAACAGGAATTTCTTGCTCCGGGTGGTATCCGCTCACTATCAAAGTTCCATGAGAAAAATCCTCTGCATTTCAATCTTGATCATCAGGGATTGTATATTCAGTATGATCCTGCGGAATCCACTTCCGGAATGTTTGGCGGCAACTCCAACTGGCGCGGACCAGTGTGGGCGCCGGTGAACTATCTGATCATTAAGGCACTCAAAAAGTATCACCAGTTCTACGGTGACGATATCCAGTTAGAATACCCTACCGGCTAGGGAAACAAGATGAACCTCGGACAAATCTCAGGCGAGTTGGCGAAACGATTCATCTCCATCTTCCGGGAAGATGAAAACGGCAACAGGCCAGTGCACAGGGACCATGCAAATTTCTATCGATAATCTGAAAACAAGGACCTGCTCTTGTTCTACGAATACTTCCATGGCGATAGCTCCCGAGGTATTGGCGCAATGCATCAGACAGGATGGACAGCCATTGTTGCGGAGTTGATCAATGATGATGCGTGGGAATGGGAATGACCAAGATCTGGCAATTGGCAATTGTTAATTACTAAATGATGCGCTAATCGAGTCGCACTGAATCAGGGTTAAACAGCTCTGGATTTTTTCCTGTTTTGTCTGCATAGAACTGCCGGATCTTGGCCATGTCCTGCTCCTTATTTCCCGTGGGGTAGAGCACGTAGCCGAAGCCGGCGGTTTTTGTTCTATAATCCAGATAGCCCATCATGATGGGCACACCGGCACCCAAGGCAGCATAGTAGAAACCACTCTTCCATTTGGTCACGCGTTTGCGGGTACCCTCCGCGGCCATTAATAAATACAAATGGTCTTTCTGATGAAACATCTCTACAATGGCATCCACAAAATTATGGCTCGCTGAACGGTCAACCGGGATGCCACCGGTAGCTTTAAACAGAATGCTGAAAGGAAATT
>JBEISY010000031.1:0-10451 GCA_040375175.1 Chitinophagaceae bacterium | reverse complement strand
TGTTGACAAATTAGGTGTTGACGAAGCTGAAGTAACTCCAGAGGCTTCTTTTACAAATGATCTCGGTGCTGACTCATTAGATACCGTTGAACTAATTATGGAATTTGAAAAGGAGTTCAACATATCTATCCCTGACGAGCAGGCAGAAACCATTACGACTGTAGGCCAGGCCGTGGCTTATCTCGAGGAGCACGCTAAATAACTCCACATACGGCGAGTTTTATATATGACTTTAAAACGTGTTGTAGTTACAGGAGTCGGCGCACTGACACCCATCGGCAATACTGCCCCTGCATTTTGGGACGGGTTGATGGCGGGTAAACCAGGCGCTGATTTCATTACGTTATTTGACGCATCCAAATTCAGAACACGCTTTGCCTGTGAGGTGAAGGGATTTGACCCTACCGCGTTCCTCGATAAAAAGGAAGCCCGTAAGGTAGACCGATATACCCAGTTTGGGCTTGTGGTGAGTGACGAAGCGGTCAGGGATGCCAATATTTCAAAGGAGACCGTAGATCCTGACCGCGTTGGCGTAATTTATTCCAGTGGCATTGGTGGACTTTTGACCTTTCAGGAAGAGATCATCAATTTTGCAAAAGGAGATGGAACGCCTCGATTCAATCCATTCTTCATTCCCAAGATGATTTTGGATATTGCTGCGGGTCAGATATCTATGAGACATGGTTTCAGAGGGCCAAACTTCGCCGTAGTAAGCGCCTGTGCATCATCAACCCATGCCGTTATTGAATCATTTAATTGGATTCGCATGGGGAAAGCCGATATTATTTTGGCAGGTGGTAGTGAGGCACCAGTATGTGCAGCCGGCATCGCAGGCTTTAACGCTATGAAAGCACTCAGCGAAAGGAATGATGATCCTGCAACTGCTTCAAGGCCTTTCGACAAAGATCGTGATGGTTTTGTGATGGGCGAAGGTGCCGGAATGCTCATTCTGGAAGAGTTGGAGCATGCGTTAAAAAGAGGCGCAAAGATTTATGCAGAAGTTGCAGGTGGGGGTGCCACGGCAGATGCCTATCATATTACTGCTCCACATCCGGAAGGATTAGGTGCATTGAATGTGATGCGCCAGACACTGGAGGATGCCAATATGCAACCCGGTGATATTGATTACATCAATGTTCACGGAACTTCAACCCCACTGGGTGATATCGCGGAAACCAAGGCCATCCTGAATGTATTTGGGGATCACGCGTATAACCTAAATATCAGTTCAACGAAATCCATGACGGGGCATCTGTTGGGCGCAGCTGGCGCCATTGAAGCCCTGGCTTGCGTATATGCCGTGATGAATGATATGGCGCCTCCAACCATCAACCACTTCACGGATGATCCGGAACTTGATCCCGGGCTTAACTTTACTTTTACGAAACCCCAGGCGAGGAAAGTGAGGGCGGCACTCAGCAATACTTTCGGTTTTGGTGGCCACAACGCCTCCGTGATCGTGAAGAAATTTGAGCGTTAATCGCTATGGCCTTACTTAACTTTACCGAAGGTGCCGGGGAAACGTTCATCAAAGGTTACAGTTTGCAATACTGGCTTCAATATTTCAGGGTCAACAAAGAGGACAGGGCTTACTACAAGCAGCTCTGCAATGTGCTGGGATTTGCTCCTGGCAAGGTAAACCTGTATACCACTGCACTAAGTCACCGCTCCGTTAAAGAGCATGCAGACGAAAACAACGAAAGGCTGGAATACCTTGGCGATGCTGTATTGAGCGGCATCGTGGCCGACTACCTTTTTAAACGCTATCCATACAAGGGTGAGGGCTTTCTTACCGAAATGCGTAGCAAGATGGTGAACCGCCAGACCCTGAATGAGGTTGCTGTTAAGATGGGCCTGAAAAAAATTACGCTCTACAACCGTTCTGATAATTCACTAAGGATCTCCCAGATCTTCGGTAACACATTGGAAGCCCTCGTAGGTGCGATCTATCTCGATAAAGGCTATGACGCCACCAAGCATTGGGTGTATAAGCGCGTAGTAGCACCACATATGTTTGTGGATGATCTTGAGAATCTCGAGATCAACCATAAGAATAAACTCTACGGATGGGCCAATAAAAATGGTAAGGTCCTTGAATTTGAAACCATCGAAGAAAAGATCGAAAACGGTCGCCGCCTTTTCCGCATCGGTGCAATGGTTGACGGGCAACTGATCGCAGAGGGAAAAGCCTACAATAAAAAAGATGCTTCGCAGATTGCGGCGCAGATCGCTGTGGATAAACTGGGAATCTAGTTCGCAGGTCGCGAAGGTCGCATAGTTCGCAGAAGAACTGCTCCGCGACCTTTGCGACCTTTGCGAACTGCGACCTTTGCGAACTGCGACCTAATTTATTTTTTTTCCTGACACAACTCCAGCAACACCCCCCCGGCGGATTTAGGATGAACAAAACAAATCAATTTATTGTCTGCGCCCTGTTTGGGCTGGTCCATGAGTAAAGTGAAGCCTTCTTTTTTCAGCCGCACCATTTCCGCGTAAATGTCTTCCACTTCAAATGCGATGTGGTGTAACCCTTCGCCGCGTTTCTCAATGTATTTTGCGATCACACCGGTTTCATCGGCACTTTCTAATAGTTCTATTTTGGTATCACCCGCCTTTAAAAAAGCAGTGATCACTTTTTCTGATTCCACGGCCTCCACCTTATAGCAATCCGTACAAAGGATAGTTTCATACAATGTGATCGCGTCTTTCAGGCTTTTTACGGCGATGCCGATATGCTCCAGTTTTGCCATGAGCAAATATAGCTATTAGCTAATAGCTATTAGCTAGTGGCGAGATGCGAATAGGTGTTGATAACTTTCTCATTTTCAACCCCTTAATCCCGCCCTAATCCCTCACTCCCCTAATCCCTGACCCTCCCAATGCCCAATGCCCACTGCCTCAATGCCTTTTATTATCTTTGCTGTATGAAAATAGATTCCGGCATTTATATCAGTGATAAAGCCAAGGAGCGTGTGGAGACCCTGCTGAAAGAAGAAGGGAGAACGGAGGAACATTTTCTTCGGGTAAGTGTGGTCAGCGGTGGATGTTCCGGCCTTAGTTATAAAATGGATTTCGATAATACCATGAAGCCCACGGACCAGGTATTTGAGGATAAGGGGATGAAAATTGTCACCGACTTTAAAAGCGTATTGTACTTGTTCAATACCATGCTGGACTATTCTGAGGGCTTGAACGGAAAAGGTTTCCACTTCATCAATCCCAACGCCTCCAGGACCTGTGCCTGCGGGGAGTCTTTCTCCGTATAAGCGGGGCAAAAAAATCCCGCCGGCGTGAACCGGCGGGCAGCAGTTGGTTTCGGTTGAAACTTCGTTAGTCTTTGGTTAATGGAAGGGTAATCCAATCTGTTCCATCTTTTAACCTGAAAAGGTAGAAACCTCGTTTCAGATCGTCCACCCTTACCTGACGCATAGCAGTATTACAAACAAACTTCTTACAAACAGTACCATTCATTGAGACAATCTCCACTTCGTAAGTGCTGCTTGAAAATGAAAAATTTATGTTCAGGACATCTTTTGCCGGGTTAGGGTAGATGATGGCCCTACCAGGTGCGCTGGTTTTTCGGATGATTTTCGTGGTAATCTCGTCGCTACCCACCTTCATAATCACTTTGTAATAGGCCGTAGGTGGTGGGGAAAGGTCTTTCCACTGGTGCCTCACCTGGGTTCTGCCGGAACTTCCCAGGGACCCGATTTCGCTGAAATGCACGCCATCCGGGCTTCTTAGTATTTTGTATTGCAGGGTTTGCTGGTTTTCGTCAGCCTCCCAGGATAGGAGCATGCCATTCATTTCTTCCCTCACCGTGAATTGTAAGAATCCCAACGGCAGGATCACCGCCTGCTCTACAACACCAAGGGAGAATCCGGAGCTTCCGGTCAAAGTATCTTCCGAGCTGAGCCATTGGTATCCCGACGGGCTCGCAGTTCCTCCAAATGCTTTCCAGTTGCTTAGTAAATGCGCGGGCCTAAGTTTTTCTGAAGGCGCCAGTGTAGTACTCCAGGGCCTTTGGCTCATATCAATCTTTACAGCGGATGCTATGGGCGCGTCCAGTATCCAGTGTTCCCTGTTGCTGATCCGCAATAGAGGAGCCTGGGCCTCTGCGTTGGAGGGCAGCGCTGGCGTGTAGGTCAGGATCCGAAACTCATTACCGGGATCTGTTTTGGTTAGACGGATCGGCGCGAAAATAGTGTCTGCCCCAACCGGCGCGAGCGATGCTTTGTCTTTTGTTAGGTGAAGCCTTAACGGGCCCTCAATGAAACTCCGTTCATGTCCCTCATTGGCCGAACCATAACGGCTTGCCGGACTTAGGACCTTACAGGGTCCCAGTGTCAGCAAGTGTGGAAGGGTACTTACGATTCTCCCTTGCAGGAGTAGCAGTGAATCCCTGATATAAAGGTTTTTCAGAAGTTGTAGTTGTTCGGGATTGTTGATTCCGAGGGCAGAAACGGAATCCGGTAGCCCATCGCCGGCAATCTGCGCCGTCATGCTTTGAAACATATAAGAGGCATGGGAACTGTAGGATCTGGTTTGCGTTCGCACGGGTCCTTGGTCCCGGCTGGCACTGAGGCCCTCCGGGTGTTGAATGAAAAGTTTCCCTGTATCCGCCAGTATGAATACACCCGGTCCATCAATCTGAAAACCGCTAAAATGAAGACTTCCTCTGCAAACCAGATGGTGAGTAGGTTGGGTCAGACTGACATTTCGCTGCAGTTGCAATGTTGCTTCCCTCGCAACATCGAGGTTTCTGAAATTCGCACCTAACACAAGTGCACCATTCCCGGATAGATTTGCCTGCGGACCAATGAACCGAAGGCTTCTAGCGACTGTACCCACCGTGATAGGCTGAAGGGAGAGCCGCCCGTGCACCGTCAGGTTTCCGGCCAGCACAAGATCTGCCGTAAGCGTACTAGTGACCTGCGTACTACTATCCACCAGCAGATCCCCGCGGATGGTCAGCGTGCCACTGCCACTGCCGCTGTATGATTTGGGGGCACCGGCAGCAGCGGCCCGGAAAGACAGGCTGCCGAAAGTATTGCCCGTCAGGGAAACAGTGTAGCCAGCCGTTCCGGGTACATCGAACTCAAAAATTCCCCTTTCTGTGCCCACTTTTTGCACGAGTTTATCAATCAATGCTGCGTTTGACCTGGATGTGCGGTGGATGTACTTCCCACCATTATATATGGTTAAACTGCCCGCCAGCAAGAGGCCTCCTCCCGCGGAGGCACCCGATGCATTGATGAAAATCCCTCCGGCATGGATGGCCAATGAGGATGATGTACTGGTCAGTGAGAGCCCAGGATTGGCCGTGTTGGTGGAGGGGAGTTCCAGCACGATCTGCCCCTGGGAAGGAACAATATGCAAAGCTTGGATGGAAACAGATACAGGGCCCGCCGGCAGCTTCACTGTATAGTCACCTCCAATCCATTGGTGAGACAAGATCACATCGTCTGTTGCGAGGGGTACACCATCCGGCAGCCAGTTGGCTGCATCTGACCATTCCTGAGTGCCCGCGCCACCATCCCAGAATTTCTGTGCATCGGCAGATATCGAAAAGAATAAACCCATCATCGTCACCATCCGTCGCCACATAATCCTTTTTATGCAATATATCTTTGCAGATAAGGCGTTTCCAAGGGAGTTTAACCATAAAAACAACGTTATTTTCCCCTATTCTTGTAATCTTGCATCTTTATTATCAATATGTGGTCTGTTTGTGTCAAAGAACTAAGGCAATTCTTCAGTAGTCTCACGGGATATATCGCGATCATTGTGTTCCTGGTACTCAACGGGCTGTTCCTGTTTGTGTTTCCTGATTCCAACCTGTTTGATTACGGTTATGCGTCCCTCGAGACCTTTTTCAATACCGCGCCGTGGATCCTCTTGCTCTTGATCCCCGCCATCACCATGCGTAGTTTTTCTGAGGAATTCAAAGGCGGAACCTTTGAGATCCTAAAAACTAAACCGCTGACCAATACGCAGATCATCGGCGGGAAATACCTTGCCTCACTGATCATCGCCCTCATCGCCATCCTGCCTACATTAGGATATGTATACACGATCCGGGAACTCTCAACAGGAGGCATTGATACCGGCGGCACCATCGGCTCATACCTTGGTCTCATTTTGCTTGCAGCTGTATTCACCGCCATTGGTATTTGTTGCAGCAGCTTCACCAATAATGCAGTAGTCGCTTTTCTGCTCAGTGCCTTCGCCTGTTTCACAGTGTACAGTGCTTTTGAAGCAGTGAGCAGGATACCTGCATTTCAATCCGGCGCTGATTATTATATTGGTATGCTCGGCATTGATTTTCATTATAAAAACATCAGCAGGGGCGTGCTGGATTCCAGGGACCTGGTTTACTTCTTCTCTGCGATCGTTTTCTTTTTATTCCTTACCGCCAGAAACCTTGTGAAACGCTGACCCAATGATGAAAAAACTGCTTCATGCCAAATTCGGATGGGTGATCATGCTGCTGTTACTGGTGGCCCTGAATTATGCCTTCTCCCTGTTCCGCTTCCGTGCAGACCTTACATCGGAAAAAAGATTCACTGTTTCCCAGGCCACGCGCAAAATGCTGGAGAAACTGGACGATAGAGTAGATATCACCCTGATGATGGGTGGTGATATGCCTGCGGGTTTCAAGAAACTGGCTGGTGGTGCTACGGACCTGCTTAATGAATTCAAGGAGATCTCTTCAAATAATATCAGTTTCAGGATCGAGAAACCCGGGGAGAACCTGGATGATTCCGCAAAAGCGGCACTCGTGGATTCGCTTCGTATGCTGGGCATCAACGCTACTAACGTTAAGGCACAAACGAAAGAAGGTGATGGCCAGGAAGAACAACTCGTGTATCCTGGTGCGGTCATTAAGTATAAGGATCGGACGATGGGGATCGATTTTTTGCAGGGACAGAATTTTCAGGACGGACTCAACTCGCTAAATAATGCCGAGGCGCTGCTGGAGTATAAACTTGCCTCAGGTATTGATAAGATCACACAAGACAGTGTGCCCTTGATCGGTTACCTGAGTGGTAATGGAGAGCCGGTGGACTATCGGGTGTATGATCTGATTGAAAGAACACTGCGCCCCAACTATGCGTTCCGTATCATTCCGGTAGACAGTGTAGCCGTGATCCCGCCGGTGTTCCGGGCCCTGCTCATCGTGAAGCCCGTAACAAAGTTTACAGATGCACAGAAACTGAAGATCGATCAATACGTTATGCACGGCGGTAAGGTGATGTGGATGCTGGATAATCTTTATGCAAGCCTTGACAGTCTGCAACGCAGTGAGGGCCGATTTGTGGCTTTTGATATGGGCCTGAACCTTGACGACCTGTTGTTCCGTTATGGCGTGCGCATCAACCAGGATCTTGTGCAGGATCTGCAGTGTGATAAGATACCTTCGGTGATTGGATCGATGGGTGATAAACCGCAGATCCAGTTGCTGCCCTGGCCGTATTTTCCTTTGCTGCGGAGTTCATCTGGGCATCCTATTACTAAAAATCTCGATTATGTTGTTTCTCAATTTCCACAATCCATAGATACATTGAAAGCCGATGGGTTAAAAAAAACCGTCCTGCTTTCCTCTTCAACAGAATCAAGGATTTTGAATACACCGGCCATTGTGGAATGGGCGAGTGTCCGGAATGAAGAGGACCTGAGGAAATTTACACGTCCCAATGTTCCGGTGGTGATATTGCTGGAAGGGAAGTTCCAGAGTTTGTATGCCAACCGGCTCACCAAGGCCATGGCGGATAGCTTTGCTGCAGCAGGCCTGCCGTTCAAAGCGGAGAACAACAAAGGAACGATGGTGGTTGCTGCGGATGGTGATCTGTTGCTGAATGGCATCAACCAGACGGACGGACCTTTGCCGATGGGTATGAATGCGTACACCCGGCAGCAATATGCAAACCGTGAATTCATCCTGAATACATTGGAATACCTGGTGGGGAACATGGGTATTCTCGAAACCCGCGGGAAAGACTATACCTTGCGGTTGTTGGATAAATCGAAGTACGAAGAAAGCAAGAGTAGCTGGCAACTGCTGAACATTGTTGTTCCTGTGGTGTTGGTGATGTTGTTTATAGCGATGTATCAATACCTAAGAAAAAGAAAATACGCCCGATGAATGCTGATCAAATCACATATCTCGTTTTTGGAATCCTGTTGGTGGTGGCCCTGGTATTTGACCTGGGTATCCTGAGCAAAAAGAACGAAGTCATTTCTATCAGGAAAGCCTTGTTTCAAACCTTGTTCTGGGTAGGCTTGTCGCTCGCATTTTGTGTGTTTTTATGGTTCGAGAAAAGTCCGATGGTTGCCACGAAATATTTCACGGCCTACCTGATGGAATGGTCTTTAAGCGTTGATAATATCTTTGTCTTCATTCTCATCTTCACCTATTTTAAGGTAGAAGAGAAGGATGCGGGAAGGGCACTATTGATCGGCATTCTACTGGCAATTGTATTCCGCATTGTCTTTATTGCTGTAGGCATAGGACTAATTGCCCGTTTCCACTGGATTCTTTATCTATTTGGTGCTTTTCTGATCTATACCGGGATCAAGTTATTTGCAAAAAAAGATGAAGCCGAGTTTGACCCGGGACAAACAGGTATCTACAAATTCATGCGCAGCTATCTGCGTTTATCAGAAGTAGAGCCGAAAGGGAGGTATTTTATCAAGATGCACGAGAAAATATTTTTCACTACCCTGGCTGTAGTAGTTGTGATGTTAGCCGCAGTGGATATTGCTTTTGCCTTGGATTCCATTCCTACTGTAGTATCACTGGTCAGGGATAGGGCAGATGCGCCGTTTACTTCTGATGATATCCTCGTGATCTATTCCTCCAACATATTCGCAATCCTTGGTTTGCGTTCCCTCTTCTTTTTGCTGAGGGGTGCGGTGGATAAGTTCGATTATCTGCAGCAGGGAATTGCGATCGTGCTGATCTTTATTGGTATCAAGATGCTTATCGAGTATTTTGATATTCGCATATCCATCTTCGTGAGTCTTGGCGTCATTGTAGCCTGTATTGCCGGCTCCATTTTGTATTCTATGTACCACGGTAAACGAAAGATCGCGACCAAGGACGAATAGCCTTCATTTATGGCAAGATATTCCATACAAGAGATCATAAGCCTTGTGAGCGGCCATGCAGAGGGGTCCTCTGTGCAAGTGCTGATTGATCATTTGGTGACCGATACCCGCAAGATTACAGATCCTGCGGGTTCTGTTTTTTTTGCTATTCATGGCGAGAAACGGGATGGGCATCTCTTTATCTCTGAAGCTTACCAGCAGGGTGTTCGGGTATTTGTGGTGAGTAGGGAAGAATTGTATCAGCAGTTTCCGGATTCGGTATTTATACTAGTCAGAGATCCCCTTCAAGCCCTGCAGCAGCTTGCCGCTGCGCATCGCGCTGCATTCGATATTCCTGTGATCGGGATCACGGGAAGCAATGGTAAGACCATTGTGAAGGAATGGCTAAATCATTTGCTGGAACCATCATTTTCGATCGTCCGTAGTCCGAGAAGTTACAACTCTCAGCTCGGTGTGCCTTTGAGTGTTTGGCCGATGCATGCTTCTCACTCCCTGGCTATTTTTGAGGCAGGAGTTTCCCAAGCTGGTGAAATGCAAAGACTTGAACCGATGATCCGTCCGGACATTGGGGTGTTCACCAACATCGGTGATGCGCACAGTGAAGGCTTCAGCAGTATGGAAGATAAGATCTGGGAGAAACTGCAACTGTTTGTACACAGCAGGCAATTGATACATCCCGCTGATCAGGCATTGCTGAGTGATGTGATCAAGAAATTTGCAACTTCCAGGGATATCCAGATCATTGGCTGGGGAAGGTCTGCAAGCGCGGACCTGCAATTTCTCTCGGCCGAGCCCGAAGCATCACATACAACTATACATTACCGTTATCAGGGGATTGAGCGCCAGTTCACCATTCCATTTACCGGTACCATTGCCGAGGAAAATGCGCTGACCTGCGTGGCGGTACTGGAGTTGTTGGGTGTAGCGGAAAAATTGCTGCCCTTGATGAAGGATCTCCCCTCGTTGTCTATGCGTCTGGATATGCGGCAGGGGATCAATCAGTGTACCATCATCAACGACAGTTATAGTGCTGATTTGGATTCCCTGAAGCTTGCCTTGGATTTTCTACGTCAGCAGCGGCAGCATCGCAAACGCACGTTGATTCTTTCCGATTTGTTGCAGAGTGGTAAAAACGACGACGACCTGTATAGAGAGATCGCAGGGTTAGTGAAAAGTCACGGCCTCACAAGATTTTTGGGTGTTGGTAGCAAGATCAGCGCACACGCAGACTTATTTCGGTCAGTTGTACCGCAGACAGATTTCTACGCGGACACGCAGGCGTTCATCCAGTCGTTTTCCCAGACCGCGTTTCAGCAAGAGACCATTTTGCTGAAAGGTGC
>JBEISY010000459.1:0-1936 GCA_040375175.1 Chitinophagaceae bacterium | reverse complement strand
CTGGTAGGCTTGTTGTGGCTCAGTGAAGGGCGGAATGAGTTTGGCAGCGACTCCGCAAATCAGCTGGTATTCCCCAAAAAAATTCCAGCTAATGCAGGTGTACTCGAAAGGCAAGGGAATACGGTTTGGTTAAATGTAGACATTCCCATTCTGGTGAACGGCGTTGAGAAAAAGGAAGCACTGGTATTTCATCCAGATTCAACACGCAACCCCATCATGCAATATGGCGATCTCCGCTGGAACATCATCAAGCGCGAGGACAAACTGGGTGTGCGATTGCGTGACCTCAAGAGCGATGCCCTGCTATCATTCCGCGGGATTGAACACTATCCGGTGAATCGGAAACTTATTATTGAGGCCCGATATGAGCCCCATACGATACCCACAACCATCTCCATTACCAATATTCTTGGACAAACCTCCAAACAATTTTCGCCAGGCCTGGCGCATTTTTCGCTTGAAGGAAAACCTTACGCCATGATTGCATTGGAAGAAGAAGGCGAATTGTTCTTCGTATTTGGTGATCCCACCAATGATGTGGAAACCTATGCTGCAGGAAGATTTCTGAAGGCGGTTAAGCCTGCAGCAGCCGGCACGGTATTGCTTGATTTCAACAAAGCCTACAATCCGCCCTGTGCCTTCACACCCTATGCCACTTGTCCATTACCGCCAAAGCAAAACATGCTTGAGGTTCCCATAAAAGCCGGGGAGAAAAATTATGGCGAACATCATTGAGCCGGTTGTTCCCCAGGCAACGGATCACCCTCATCGGGCCTGTGCACCACCATCTGCGGGTATGGAATCTCGATGTTATTATCGTTAAAGGTCCTTTTGATATTGCGCATTAGATCACTGCGCACGAGGTTCCAGTTGGTGAAATGGCTGACCCAGAACAGGATGCGCAGATCAATGGAACTGTTTCCAAAATTATTGACCAGTACGAAAGATTCAGGAAACTTTCGAATTCTATCGTCCCCGCCCATCACCTGATGGATCAGCTGGATGGCATGATCAAGATTGGTGTCATAGTTCACGCCCACAATGATCTCTACTCTTCTGGGATTGTCATTGAGTGTCCAGTTGATGAGATGCTGATTCAACAAGTCGCCATTGGGAATGATCACTTCCGAACCGTCAAAAGTGGTGACCACACTGCTACGGAAGCCGATGGATTTCATGGTCCCGGATCTGCCACCAATCTCTACCACATCACCAACGCCGATGGGCTTTTCAAAGGCGATGATGAGTCCGCTCACCAGATTGTTGACGAGGGTCTGTAAACCGAAACCGATACCCACACTCAATGCGCCGAAGACAATAGCAATCCGGTCCATTGGGATTCCACTAGCCGCAAACGCTACAAACAGACCCACAGAGAAAATGGAAATTCGGATCAGCAACATCCAGTTGTCTAGCCCTGATTTCTTACTGTTGGATGCTCTTTTCCTGTTATCGGCAAAATAGGAGACCAGTTTGGAAACAATGCCGGAAAGAAAGATGATGCTGACGAACAGTAGGATACCGGACAAGCTAAATGAATAGGAACCGATCTGCCTTGTGCTCGTGAAAAATGAGACGATGGGTTCCGTAAGCTTGGTATAGATATAAAAGTTGTGAGAGATAAGGATGAACCAGCCTAAGCCAAGTATGATATACAAGTAGTTTGGGACCTCAGAACCCACCTTATCAAAGTCGATATAAAATCTTTTCTTTTCATCCTCACGATAAGCTTCCGCACTGATGTTGAAGATTTCATGGATGAGCCTTATCGTCCACAACAGTTGAATACCCACGATAAGGCCGAAGAAACCAGTGGTCATGAGTCCTTTCGAAAAATTATATCGTCCATATAAATTGCCAATGGTTGCCACCACTTCCATACTTACTGATATTGCCAGAAAAATGGAGAGTCTTTTTTCCTTCAACGCTTTTGTAT
>JBEISY010000095.1:0-6567 GCA_040375175.1 Chitinophagaceae bacterium | reverse complement strand
TCCACCAGGCTTTGGCATGAAGCTGAAATCTTTTGATGCGGCAGATGCATTGAAGATGCCGGGCATCAAAGAAGTATTTACGGTGAAATTGTTTGAAGATGGATTTGAACAAGGGGGTTTTGATACAAGATCATTCAATGATCTGCTGGTGATCACTGGTCGTACCACCTGGGAAGTGATGAATGCAAGAAAGAAATTAAAAGTGCAGTGGGAACCCGCTGGCGAAACCAAAAATATTGTCAATGGCAGGGGCGGAAAAACAGAGGTTATCGTTCCCGGTGCGCCGGAATCCACCAGTACGCAAATGGCCGCGATGAAGGAATACGCGAAGAAGCCTGCGCAACAACTTAGAAAAGATGGTGATCCCGATGCACAGTTTGCCGGTGCCGCCACCACACTGGAGCGAACCTACAACGCACCATTCCTTGCACACAACTGCATGGAGCCGATGAACTTTTTCGCACACGTCACAGACGAAAAAGCCTTACTGGTAGGACCTCTGCAAGCTCCGGGTTGGTCGGAGCCCACCGTTTCAAAATTATTGAACCTGCCTCCCGAAAAAATAGAGATCCAGATGACGCGCATGGGTGGCGGCTTTGGTCTTCGCGCGTATAGTCACTATATCTATGAGGCCGCGTTGATCTCCAAAAAAGCCAAAGCGCCAATTAAATTGGTATACACTCGTGAGGACGATATGACCTATGGTATCTATCGACCCATGTACACCGCTACGTATAAAGCCGCACTGGATGCCAATAAAAACCTGATCGCTTTTGCCGTAAAAGGCGGCGGTGTTCCAGAGCATCCCATTCATGCCAATCGTTTTCCTGCCGGCACGGTAGATCATTATGCCGCAGAAGGATGGCAAATTCCATCGAACGTAACCATCGGTGCATTCCGTGCACCACGCTCCAACTTCAATGCCGCTGCTGAGCAGAGTTTCCTGGATGAGCTGGCGGAGGCCATGGGCAAGGATCCCATCGATCTAAGGCTGGAACTGTTGCAAAGAGGCAAGAGTAATCCCGTTGGGAAAAACAATGAATATGACGCCGACCGTTATGCAGGTGTGCTAAAACTCGTGCGTGAAAAATCAGGCTGGGATAAACCAGAGAACAACAAATACTTCAGAGGAGTGGCCGCTTATTTCTGTCACGCTTCCTATGCGGCACATGTGGTAGACATTGTGATGAAACATGGCAAGCCCTATGTGGAGCGGGTGTTCAGTGCCGTGGATTGTGGCATCGTGATCAATCCCGATGCAGCAAAAAACATGGTGGAAGGTGCCGTGATTGATGCGATTGGTAATGCCTTGTATGGAAAGCTCACCATGAAGAATGGCGTGCCTGATCAGAACAATTTCCATCAGTATAAAATGATCCGACAAATGGATGTGCCGAAAAGCATAGAAGTGCATTTTGTGGAGAATACCATCGATCCAACCGGCCTCGGTGAACCGCCCTTCCCGCCTGTGTTTGCGGCCGTGGCCAATGCCTTGTACAAGGCCACGAAAAAACGCTATTACAATCAACCATTTCTTGACGCGCAATAATCAATGACCATGATCAAACTGACTATTAATAAAAAGAAATACGATCTGGATGTAGATCCCCAGATGCCATTGCTATGGGTGCTGCGGGATGTGGTTGGACTCACCGGTACAAAATACGGATGTGGCATGGCGCAGTGCGGCGCCTGTACTGTACATCTGAATGGCGAAGCCATCCGCGCATGCGTGATGCCAGTAAGTGCTGTTGTTGGCAAAGAAGTGGTGACCATTGAAGGACTCGCAGAAAAGAATGATCATCCATTACAACAGGCTTGGCAAGATGTGGACGTACCGCAGTGTGGCTATTGCCAGAGCGGACAGATCATGACCGCAGCAGCATTGTTGCGCAAGAATCCCAATCCATCAGAGCAGGAGATCATCAATGCCATGCAGGGCAATCTTTGCCGATGCGGCACCTATCTTCGGATCCAGAAGGCCATCAAAAAAGCAGCAACAATTCAAAAAAAAGGTTAGTAAAACTCATCGAGCATCGTATAAAAAAGAAGCTTCTCTTCGCTGGGGTTATTCAATCCATAACTGGAAAAGAATAGCCCCAGCATTTTTTCGCCAAAGGCCTCTGTCACAGATCTTGCAGCGATGGCCAGATCCTGGTATCGATCTCCTCTTCCACCCCTGCCCATATCGATCAAACCTGAAAGCGCATCACCATTGAATAAAAGATTATCAAAGCAATAATCTCCATGCATACATACTTCATCAAAATCAGTGGGTGCAATCCGCATCATTTCATCAAACAATTCCTGTAGGGTTAGATGTTTGAATTGGGGATCGATGTTGTCCTCATCAATAGCTCCTTCCTGCAGTTGCAAATCTGCCACGCACAACCGATCCGGTAGTGGCCAATATGGAACCGATGCATCCAGTGGCAAGGCATGAAGTTGCTTCAACGCGAATGCATAACGCAGGACTACCTGCTCATCGGTCCAAATCTGCAAACAGCTTTCAAGCGTTCTACCCGGCACCTCCGACATACATAGATATTCCACAGCATCATGTGTGGTCAAAAACTTCACTTGTGGAACCGGCACCTTACCTAACAGCCATGTATAGACGTCGCGCTCTTTGGTCAAACTTTCATCAGGTCTTGCCAGCGGCTGTGCTTTCAGGACATAAGACATGTCACCAGAAACTACGCGATAAAGCTTTGCATCCGTACCGCCCGAGGGCAAAGCGCTACAATGGTAGTGATGAAAATATCGCTGCAAAAATCCAAAATCCATGTATTGCTAAATGACTATCCAGCTAACAATTTAACAAACAAAAGACCAAACTGAACACTCCCCCTAAACACTCCCCATAAACTCCTCGTTGAGATGCCAGCTTTTTCTTAATCCTCATCATGATTCCACCCGGCGTGAAGTTGGGCAGTTTAGAAATGAACCAGTTGTTAAAGCCCACCATTTTGGTTCCCTTGCCATGCAATAGATGTTTCACCGCAATCTTTGCCGCATCTTGCGCGGGAATGGGTTTGTTGGAGCTATACGCATTGGTGTTCAACATGGCCTGGGTGTTGAATTCCGTGGCAACGGGGCCCGGACAAAGCGCCTTTATGTCCACACCCGTTCCTTCAAACTCAGCAGCTACCGTTTCTGTAAACGCAAGTACAAAAGCCTTTGTAGCGGAGTACACGGCATAGTATGGGAAAGGCAGATAGGAAAGCAGTGATGCCACATTCATCACCGTACCCTTGCCTTCTTTCTTCATATCGGTCATAAACAAATGAGAAAGCACCATCAGCGAGCTGATATTGACCTGCACCATCTCCAGTTGTTTTTCCAATGCAATATCCGTGAACATTCCATATTCACCGAAGCCCGCATTGTTGACCAACATGCGCACTTTCAGGCCCTTGCTTTGAATGATATGATACAACTGTATGGCCGCTTGCGGATCAGATAGATCCGCTCGTATGGCAAAAACAGTAATGCCGTAACGCTCTTCCAAGTCCATGGCCATACGGATGACAAATACGAAACTATTTTATTGCATCCCCATCGCTTCATACTCTTTCAACCGCTGATCTACCTCAAGCGGCTCAACACTTATTACACGAACATAGTCAAGAAATCCGGGGAAGGAGGGATTAAGAATGATATTGTATTGTCCGGGTAATACTGCAGAGGGAACACTGAAGCCGATGTTGTTTGAAGCCCTTAGTATCGCATCTCCCATCTCTTTCAATTGTATATTCTCCGGGATGCGCCACCCTTTCGGTAACTGGTCTGTCGCAATTTTCAGCACCGGCACCCTATCGTCCACTTCTATCTCCATGATGAACATCCGCGGCGGAATGTCTGATTCATCCAGATGCACCAGCACCTCAAGCAAAGCCAATGATGGATTTTCACTGGTGTATAATGCGAAACTGCCCGGACTGTTCCATCGCCCTCCTTCCAGAAACGCACCAAGTCCGCTGAGGTCTTTGGTTCGCTTTTTCAGCTTCACAATTCTGTAAACCCGCATGCCATCACATTATGAGTATACGCCTTCCTCGATCCGAACGAGGATGCTATGCACGTTGTTAATACCAGTGGGTGTATGGAACAGATCAATTGGGCGCTTCCGGGCTAATGCTCGATTGCCTTTTTTCAACCAACGCCGAAATACTTCCACATCTTCAAATATTGTCAATCCCTTAGCCATCACCCGCGCCATCTCAATAGCCAGTGAGGATTCTAAACTTCCCAGCCGATCTGCGTTTCGCATTCTGCTGATTGTTTTATAGGAGAGACTCAACAACTCTGCCATATCCTTCATGGGGATATCCAATGCCAGGGCCAAATGCTGCATGACTTCTTTCTTTATCCCCGCATTTCCGGCAACCAAAAAGTCAATATTTGTTGACGGCTCTTTGGCCATGAACAATTTCTCACCCAACAACTGCCAGGTGATCTTCTCTACTGATGCTGAGAGATCCGGTTGCCGCCATGAAACACCAGATGCTTTCCCTCCAACCAAAACAGCCATAAAAGACATTTGTCTACAAGTTACAGGAAATTTGTCAATATCTTCCCCTTCATCAACTCAACCCTATGTTTGATATTGCTCCAGCCAATACCCGTGCTTTGTTGCAGTATCACCGTACCAAAGCCTTCCCATCGTCCTCCACCGTGATCAATATCCCTTCAGGAGACCGGCTCAATTGTACCACCGCGTGCTGCGCCGAAGCATGCTTCATCGTATTGTTCAACAACTCTTGTACAGTTAAGCACGGTATCCACCGGCCGGGCACGGATCTGCTTCACCACCTCCAACACGCTGTCTTTGTTATAGGTTTGGGCCGATGGCCACAGGAAGGTCCCCAGGCCGGTCAGTAAAAGGGTTAAGGGCTTCATGGAATAAATGTCTCGTTTGTACCATTTTCCATATCCCCTTATTCCCGGAATGATTTTTATAGTGATATTCGGGATATGAAGCAATTACTACTGGCCATCGGTCTATTGATGGGCCCGGTTCTGGCAAGATCCCAGGACAACAAACTGACGATTGAGATCGATGGGAACCTGCAAGAAGGAAAAACCGTTCATGTGGCCCTGTACCGCAAAGAGGACCATTTCCCATCTGAAAAAACAGCTTTCAGGACAGCCAGTGTGGTGGTGAAGGGAAAATCCATGAAGGTGCAATTCGATTTACCCTATGGGGACTATGCCGCAGCCATCTACCTGGATGAGAACGGTAATAATGCGCTCGACAAAAACGGCATCGGATTCCCCAAGGAACCGTTTGGCTTCTCCAATAACTTCAGGCCCAAATTGGGCAAGCCGAAATTCAAAAACTGCGAGTTCACTTTTAGTGCGGATGCAATACAGACGGCCATCAATCTTCGAGGTGGCTAGTGGTAGAGGCATTGGGCATTAGAGGCATTGGGCACTAGGGCATTGGGCACTAGGCGGGTTAGAATAAAGAGATCTGGTACTCGATCCCCACCTTCCCTTTCACTACTTCGTTTGGATCATATCCATCCTGCATCACTTGTACCGCATGCGCTCCGCGGGTCAACTTGATGGAAACCTCTTGTGAAAACACCTGACAATCAACGGCGTTGAAAGCCAACAATTCATTTCCATCTACATGAATCGCGGATTGGTGACCACGACCCATGCAATTGCCGAGGGTCTCAAAAAATACTTCCGTGATCTTTACAGATATGGGCAGGGACACATTATCGGTAAACGAAATCACGCCTGCATCAGAAGCGGTCATTTCAAAATCGGAATAGCGGGTGGGCATAACAATCAATTATACCCCAAGGTAACTATTTAGTTTTACCGTTCACCTCCCAAATAACAAATTGGTAGGGCGCCAAGTCAAAACCACCGTCTACTACTCTCACCCTACCCTCAATTGAACGAAGTGCTCCGGCACTATATGTAAAACCCACACGCTGATCAGTGGCCGACAAATTAGCCGCTATCACCATCACAGCATTTCCGCTCTTTCTTACAAAACTGAACACCTGATCGTTCCCATTTTGCAAATGAGCAAATGCACCTGCAGACAGTGCTTCATGTTTGGCTCTCAGGCCAAGTAGTCTTTTATACAGGTTATACAAACTCTGTGGATCTTTGCTTTGCTCTTCAATAGAGATCCCATCCCCTGATTTCAGGTTGGTCTTGGTCCACCAAATACCGGAATCCTTATACCACAAGGCCATCCCCTTCCCTTCTACCGTTTTATACCATTCAAAGGCTTCCCTGCGGGGGATATCATTGCCATCGCCGTTACCATACGCACCATTTGCACCCACGCCCTTCATGCCAATTTCCTGGCCATAGTAGATCGATGGGATGCCGCCCATGAGCAATTGTAAAGCGGCCGCAAGTTTCTGTTTGGCAAGATTCTGCTCAAGCGACGCAAAACGATCCAGATCATGATTCTCCAAAAACGTAAGTTGCGTTTTCCCCGCGGGATTCAACACCAATACAGAGTCCGCAGCCTTTATCAATCGCTGCTTGTCCATCGCCAGAATGGCTCTTTGTAATCCGAATCCAAACATCCTG
>JBEISY010000256.1:0-3905 GCA_040375175.1 Chitinophagaceae bacterium | reverse complement strand
CGTTCAAAAATGTAACGGTAACCCTCACTGGCCAAAACCTGTTCGTAATCACCAAGTTCACTGGCTTTGATCCTGAGGTTAACGTAGATAAGAATGTAAACGGTATACCTTCTGCGGGTATCGAGTATATTCCTTATCCTTCTGCCAGAACAATTCTCTTAGGTCTGACGTTTGGTTTATAATCATTTAATGAAAACAGTTTATGAAACAACTTAAATACTTAACCGTGGTACTTGGCGCAGCAGTTGCTGTGTCCTGTACTAAACTGGAAGAAACACAGAGAGATGCTGTTAACTTCCAGCGAGCCACCGCCGCGGGTTTGCTCCAGGGTGCCTATAACTCCCTGGGCGGACTCCAAACTCAGGATGTTGTTTGGGCATTGGAAGAGCATTCTTCTGACGAAGCCCTCGGCCCAACCCGTGGTCCAGACTGGGATGATAACGGTGTATGGCGCGTGATCCACAACCACCAGTGGGATGCAGATCACAGTATTGTAAGGAATACCTTCAATTCTTTGTTGACTGCACAATTCTCCGCTACTGCGGTACTGGAACAAAGCCCTTCTGCTTCTGAAGCAGCTCAGGCGAAGTTCATCCGCGCATTGTCTGTATTCCTTGTTTTGGATCTGTATGATCAGGTTCCTTTCAGGGCTGACCTGAAAGATCTGAAGCAGCTTCCTTTAACATTGAAAGGCGCAGAAGCAGCCAATAAAGTAATCGAAGAAGCAAATGCGGCACTGACAGACCTGCCTAACGCTGGCAGCAGCACCTGGATTGCCAATAAAGATGCAGCTCGCACGCTTTTGATGAAAGCTTACCTAAACAGAGGTGTTTATGCTAACCGCGTTACCCCAACGTTTGCTGCAGCTGATATGAACCAGGTGATTACCTTGGCTGATCAGATCCTTGGCAACGCGAGGTATGCCCTGGCAGACAACTTCTTTACCAACTTCGCGCCCAATAACAACTCAGCTTCTAAAGAACTGATCTACACCCTGGAGAACACCATTGGTGTAAGGGGTGGTAACAACAGGTTCAACTGGTTCTGCACGCTGCACTATAACCAAAGGCCCAGCGGCTGGAACGGTTTCACAACCCTGGCTGATTTCTACGACAAGTTTGAAGCTGCCGATACAAGGCGTGGTGGTTCTTTCCCCGGCCTGACCAACGTAACCGGTCTCCGTACAGGTTTCCTGGTGGGTCAGCAGTTTGACCAGAACGGTACAGCACTTACAGATAGGAAAGGTGCACCTCTTGCGTTCACCAGGGAAATTGCCCTTCGTGAAACTGGAACTAACCTCGAGGTTACCGGTATCCGTGTTATCAAGTATGTACCTGACTTCGCTCAGGGCATCGATGGTAACGCAGAAAACGAATACGTAATCTTCCGTCTTGCTGACGTTATGCTGATGAAAGCAGAAGCTCAACTTCGGCTTGGCCAGACTGCAGGAGCTCTTAGCATCGTAAATACATTGCGTGCAAAACGTGGTGCCTCTGCTCTTGCTACCCTCACACTTCAAAACCTGCTCGATGAGCGCGGACGTGAAATGTACTGGGAAGGCTGGAGGAGAAATGATCAGGTGCGTTTCGGAACTTTCCTGAATGGTGTTGGATCTACCCGTCCTAACAAATCAGGAAACGAAAGGCTGATCTTCCCGATTCCTAACCAACAGCTGGCTGTTAACCCGAACCTGACTCAGAATCCTGGTTACTAGTCTGATTGTTTAACTTTATCATGCGAAAAGGTCAATGTATATTGGCCTTTTCGTTTTTTTAGCTCATGAGGCGATTTCTACCATACCTTTTCCTATCATTAGCTACAGGTGCATGCAAACAACCCGCACCCGAAACTCTGTTTGAAAAAGTAGACAACAGCGGCATCAATTTTTCCAATACCATCTCTAACTCAAGAGACTTCAACATATTCAGTTATCGGAACTTTTACAATGGCGCAGGCGTAGCCACCGGGGATATCAATAATGATGGTCTCACCGATGTCTTCTTCACAGCCAACATGGGACCGAATAAACTCTATTTAAATAGAGGGGATTTCCAGTTTGAGGATATCTCCGAAAAAGCAGGTTTTAGGGATAAGGGACAATGGAGCACTGGCGTAGTGATGGTTGATATCAATGCAGATGGTTTGCTCGACATCTACGTTTGTAATGCCGGCTACCAGAAAGGTGTGGGCCTGGAAAACCAACTCTGGATCAACAAAGGCAATCTGCAGTTTGAAGAGAAGGCTAAAGACTATGGATTGAATGACGATGGATTCACTACACATGCGGCATTCTTCGACTACGATCTCGATGGAGACCTGGATGCCTATATCCTCAACAACAGTTTCATTCCGGTAAACACACTCAATTATTCCAATAAGCGTGACCTGCGTGCCAAAGACTGGCCCGTGGCAGACTTCCTGAAAGGCGGGGGCGATAAACTATTACGGAACGACAATGGAAAATTTGTGGACGTCAGTGAAGCTGCACATATCTACGGAAGCCTGATCGGCTTTGGCCTCGGTGTAACCGTTGGCGATGTAAATAATGATGGCTATCCGGATATTTATGTGTCCAACGATTTTTTTGAGCGGGATTATCTGTACATCAACCAGAAAGACGGCACCTTTAAAGAAGAGTTGGAGCATCGCATTCAACACCTCAGCCACTCTTCCATGGGTGCAGATATGGCTGATATCAACAATGACGGATACCAGGATGTGTTTGTGACTGAAATGTTACCCGATGATGATTTCCGTTTGAAGACCACCACTTCATTTGAGAATGTGGACGTTCAACGGTATAAGGAGAAATCTGGTTTCTACCACCAGTTCATGCAAAACACACTTCAACTGAATACCGGTGCGGGCAAGTTTAGGGAAATCGCGCAATATGCAGGTGTAGCGGCGTCTGACTGGAGCTGGGGTGCGCTGATGTTTGATGCCGATAATGATGGTTGGAACGATGTCTATATCTGTAATGGGATCTATAACGATGTGACCAACCAGGATTTCATCGATTTTTTCGCCAATGATGTGGTACAGAAAATGGTAATGACGGGCAAGAAAGAAGAAATCGAAGAGATCATCCGCAAGATGCCATCGGTCCCCATCCGAAATAAAATGTTTCGCAACAAAGGCGACTTGCAATTTGAAGACGTGGGTAATGCATGGGGACTAACGGATGAAACATTTTCAAATGGCGCGGCATATGCTGACCTGGACAATGATGGGGATCTTGACCTTGTCGTGAATAATGTGAACCAGCCTGCGTTGCTTTACCGGAACCACAGCAGGGAACGTAACGGTCATCACTACACGAAGATCAGGCTAAAGGGCATGGGTGGAAATACAAGGGCCATCGGCAGTAAGGTTTCTGTATATAGTGGTGGAGTAGCACACATGAAAGAACTGATCCCTTCCCGTGGTTTTCAGTCCAGTGTGGATTATGATCTTAGTTTCGGACTCGGTACCCAACAGCGCATAGACTCTATCCGGGTCATATGGCCAAACAACACGACCAGTCTGATTACACAGGCACCCATCGATACACTACTCGTTTATGATCAACAGAAGATAAACACAGCTCCATGGATAGCGCCGGAATTTGCCCCTTCTTTGTTGACGCAGGATCCGCTCCGGCTTGGAGCGCATGAGGAAGATGATCAGGTAGATTTTTATATGGAACGCAATGTGCCCTGGATGTTGTCAAGACTGGGGCCTGCTGCGGTTACTGCCGATGTGAATGCGGATGGTCTCGAAGATCTGTATGTATCAGGTACGATCAAGAAACCTGGCCAGCTGTATATCCAACGCAACGGACAGTTTATTCCCGATCCCGGTTTATCTGCACAACTAAAAGGGTTTGAAGATATTTCTGCAGTGTTTTTTGATGCAGATGGCGATGG
>JBEISY010000194.1:0-4567 GCA_040375175.1 Chitinophagaceae bacterium | reverse complement strand
TTGCTATCTCCCGAGGCCTTCGTTTTTATGTTACTTATGGCCAGCCAGAAGCGTTCGGAAACTTGGCCTTTCTGGCTCCTGAACAAACGTTAGAGAAGCCAACTTCCATTGGGAAACCTGTAAAAGATGGAAAATTTATCATTGATCCGCTGACCAATGAACTCTGTTTTGCCGGATCAAATGTATTTGGCGGTTATGCTTTTTCAAAAGAAGATATTGTATCCTATGACCTTAACATTTTTGCGATGACTGGCGATGTTGGGCTAGTACTACATAGTTTCCACTATATCACCGGTAAGAATGGACGAACAGCCTATGTAGCTGGGATTCGGATTAGCCTTGATGAAATGGAACAGATCCTTCGCGATGAATTTGATGTGCTTGTAAAATGTATGAGCGTTCAAGACAGTCAACTGGTTGTTTATACAGAACATCCTGGGCTTTCAAGACATGAATTTATCGCCGCTATGTCCACTTTTTTCAAACTTCCACCGGCAAGTTTTCATGTTGTTTATGTAAATGAATTCCCAATGTCTTTTGAAGGAATGCTTGACTTTGCTAATACGGTTGAAAATACAGGCTTAGAATGACGACGTAGAGATCACAAATTGATATGCACATGATGTATCGACAAATAGTCAAACCTTTTTTTGATATTACCTGCGCACTCGTGCTGCTGATCATGGCCTTACCCGTGATGCTGATTGTTGCAATTTTGATCAGGCTTGATTCTTCCGGCCCTGTGATATTTATGCAAGAAAGACTTGGCTTGAATTATCGCGTGTTCCGGCTATATAAGTTTAGAACAATGACCCATACTCAGAACAGGGTAAAGAAACAAACTTTTGCCGATGACCCTGAAATTACCCGTATTGGTAAGTTTTTACGAAGGTCAAAATTAGATGAGCTTCCACAGTTATTTAATATCGTGAATGGCGATATGAGTTTTGTAGGACCAAGACCAAGTCTTCCGGATCTTCAGAACAGGTTTGACGAGAATGGCAGAGAGAGGGTGAAAGTAAAACCCGGACTGTCGAGTTTGGCAGCGGTGAGTGGTGGTATTTTTCTTACCTGGCCAGAACGGTGGGTTTATGATCGCTTCTATGTTGAGGACCAAAGTCTATGGATGGATCTCAGAATCATTGGAAAAACCGTCTTCGTGGTTTTGTTTGGAGAGAAACATTTTTTGAAGAAACCAGCAGAACAGGAGGCGAGGCAATCAGAAGGATAAGCATTCTAAGCAAATTTGAATATGCCAAAGCGTAAGATATTGTTTCTGATTCCTTCACTCGCGGGTGGCGGTGCGGAAAGAACATTGATAAATCTTTTGAAAAGAGTTGATTTATCTCTCTATGATATTGATCTGGTGACTGTCTTGAAGAAAGGACCGTATCTGGATCAAATTCCTGAAGGGATAAAGCTAATCTACCTTTTTAAAAATGTGTTTTTTGTTAGGGTATTGGCTTTTTTACAAAAGAATATTGGTTTTGTTGCCCTTTTCAAAATGGTGATGCGTAAGAAAGTTCAGGATGCATATGATGTATCCATTTGTTACCTTGATTCAAATTTTACTGATTTGTTGTTTTTGATTGATAACCCAGGAAAATGCTATACATGGGTGCATAGCTCATATAAGTCTTATGATAATTTTTATAAGTTCTATAAGCACGAGGGGTATAGGAATAAACTAATTAAGAATAGGTATAGTAGGCTTGATGGGATATTCTTCGTTTCGGATGATGCCCGTCAGGAGTTCATTGAGGTTTTTGGCCGATTTCCCAAGATGGAAGTTGTATACAACATGATTGATAAAGACATGGTTCTAAGGAAAGCCATGGAGCCAGTATCATTCAATGATTCAACATTTTCCTTTGTTGCGGTTGGTAGCCTTTTTCCGGTGAAGGGCTTTGATCGGCTCATTCGATCTGCAAAGTTGTTGAAGGACAGGGGACATGTTTTTCAGGTACATATACTGGGTAAAGGAATGGAAGAGAACAATCTTAAGGGGCTGGTTAATCAATTTCTATTGCAGGATGTGGTGATTTTTCATGGTTTTTCCAGTAATCCATATCCGATAATGAAGGCGGCTGACGCATTTGTGATGTCCTCTGTTTCAGAAGCGCTACCAACAGTGCTTTGTGAAGCAATGATTCTCGGAAAACCGGTAATAGTAACGAACTGCAGTGGGTGCCGTGAGTTGGTGGATCACGAGAAGTATGGACTGATGGCCGAGCAGGATGATACCAGTCTAGCTGGTAAAATGGAGCAATTCATATTGGATGAAGCATTACTGAAAAACTATGCTCGTCAGTCCGTAGGAAGATCTTCCGTATTTGAAACAGAGAAGGTGATTCAGAAATATTATGACATATTCAATAATTAGACCTTGAGAGTTCTACAGATCAATACAGGCGTTAATTCGGGAAGTACTGGCAGAATTGCTGAAGATATCGGCAGGTTGCTTATTGAACAAGGACACGAGAGCTATATTGCCTATGGAAGAGGTAGCAGACCAAGCGCATCAAAGCTGATCAAAATCGGAAGTGACCTAGATGTTTACATGCATGGGATAAGGACCATGCTTACAGACAGACATGGATTTGGTTCCAAAGCTGCTACCATGGCATTAGCCTCTGAAATAGATGCACTGCAGCCAGACGTAATCTGCTTGCATAATATTCATGGCTACTACCTGAATATTGAAGTATTGTTCAATTACCTTTCCCAACGTGATATTCCCGTGATTTGGACACTACACGACTGTTGGAGCTTTACAGGTCATTGCACGTATTTTGATGACATCAACTGTACCAAATGGCAGACCGGGTGTGGGCATTGTCCCAAATTGAGGAAGTATCCGGCTTCATATGTGTCAGATTCATCAAATATTAACTATCTGGATAAGAATAGGTTATTCAATTCCGTTAATACTTTGGGGATTGTGGTGCCTTCAACCTGGCTGGGAGGTTTGGTGAAGCAGTCTTTTTTGTCGCGGTGGCCGATACATGTGATACATAACGGAGTGGATGTCAATGTTTTCAAGCCTTCAAGCAGCGACCTAAAAGTTCGCTTGGGTTTGGAGGGAAAGAAGGTGGTGATGGGTTGTGCCAGCATCTGGGACAAACGGAAAGGACTTGATGACCTGCTTCAACTGAAGGAATTATTACCATCAGACTTTGCTGTTGTGGCAGTTGGTTTGAGTGAAAAACAGCAAAAAGGATTACCTGCGGGTGTCATTGGCATTACCCGTACAGAAAGTGTACAGGAACTGGTGGAGTACTATAATATGGCGAGTGTGTTTGTGAACCCTACTTACCAGGACAATTTCCCCACAACGAATATCGAGGCTCTGGCCTGCGGTACTCCGGTGGTTACATATCATACGGGTGGAAGTCCGGAAGCGGTGGATGCACAAACCGGGGTAGTAGTACCGAAGGGAGACCTCAAAGCAATGGTGTCAGCAATTATGGAAGTTGTGGCGGCTGAAGACCTTTACCGGTATCCATGCCGTCAACGAGTAACGAAATATTTCAATAAGAATACGCAGTTCACTGAGTATATAAGAATCTGCGAAGAAATATCATCATCAAAAAATCTATAAGTAAGTACAAATGAAGAAGCTACTTGTAACCGGTGCATCTGGTTTGATTGGATCGGAAGTCTGTATTCACTTTCATCATCTCGGTTGGGAAATACATGGAGTAGATAACAATCAGCGCG
Organism: Chitinophagaceae bacterium; assembly: GCA_040375175.1. Lineage (GTDB taxonomy): Bacteria > Bacteroidota > Bacteroidia > Chitinophagales > Chitinophagaceae > Pollutibacter. The sequence goes on along the minus strand of JBEISY010000194.1, from coordinate 847 downwards.
CTGTATTCTTTGGACCAAGTGGTGACACCCGATGGAACCAGCAAAGGTTGCAGGAATCCATCAAAGGTTATGTGCATCACGAACTGGACATTCGTGACCGGCAGGGCGTACTTGACCTGATCATCAATGTTAAACCGGATGCTATTGTACACACGGCGGCACAACCCAGTCATGACAGGGCAGCCTCTATTCCGTTTGAAGATTTTGATACGAACGCGGTTGGCACTTTCAACTTGCTGGAGGCAACACGCAGGTATTCAACTGAGATCCCGTTTGTACATATGTCAACCAATAAAGTATACGGCGATGCGCCCAATGAGATTCCGATGGTTGAGCTTGAAACCCGTTGGGAATACGCGGATGAAAACTATTTGCAGGGTATACCTGAAACTTTCAGGATTGACCAAACGAAGCACTCGCTGTTTGGTGCATCAAAAGTGTCGGCGGACATTTCTGTTCAGGAGTATGGAAGATATTTCAATATGCCAAGTTGCGTTCTCCGCGGAGGTTGCCTCACCGGCCCTAATCACTCTGGCGTGGAACTACATGGATTCCTGAGCTATCTCGTCAAGTGCAATCTGGAAGAAAGGCAGTACACTATTTTTGGTTACAAGGGCAAGCAAGTACGGGACAATATTCACTCGTATGACGTTGCGTGTTTTGTTGAAGAATTCATTAAAGCCCCCCGTGTAGCGGAGGTGTATAATATTGGTGGCGGAAAAGATAACAGTGTTTCCATTCTTGAAGCATTCAAATTGATCTCTGATATCAGTGGAAAAGAAATGCAATACCAATATGATCCTACCAACAGGATCGGTGATCATATCTGCTATTATAGTGATCTGAG
>JBEISY010000263.1:0-3810 GCA_040375175.1 Chitinophagaceae bacterium | reverse complement strand
GCGTAAAGGCCGAGGATAAAATAAATGCCACCCCTGTCTTCAAAAAGTAAGAATACATCACCCAGCCAGGAGAAAAACAAAGCGGCCAGAAAGACCCTTGCGTAAATGGATGAAAGTCCTGTGGACATGGCATAAAATCCCATGATGATGGGCATAAGAAGCGGTTTGGAAAACAAACGTAAAGAGGGATGTTGTTGTCCAAGATAAATGTCTGTGATGGTGGTTACCACAATGAGGCCGATGAATAATGCACGGTTTACACTCATCTGTCATATTTTCCTGATGTACCAGCCACTAGCGATGGCTCAATGAATCTATAGGTGCGGAATATTCCGCCTCAGGCGTTTTGACAGGGATGGAAATCTTTGTGGCAGTGGGATCAACCTTTGGAACAACACTCTTTTTGCGAACGGGATCTTTCTTTTTAACAACGGATTTCGCAATACTATCTGTCTTCACGAAAACCTTTTCGCCGGGATTAACACTGCCGGATATTGAAGATAAAGAAGTTACGGTGTTGTTTGGTTGTTCAGTTTCGGGAATCTTTTGGGACCGGGATGTATCAACAGCCTGTTGTTGTGGTGAAAAGTCTTCCGTTTTAGACAGAACTGATTTTTGTGTAAATGTATCTTGTATGGCCATGGGCTCCTTACCCATGATGATTGGATGGCTGTCTCTCATTACTGACTGCTGGTAAACAAAATAGCCCACCCATCCAAGCACCAAAATGCCCGCAATGGCAAGGCTTGCAATGGTCAGTCCTTTTGATTTTACCGTCTTTTTGCCGGAAGGCTTGAGATAGTTTTCAGAGAACTTGATGGCTTCTCCCTGGTCTTCCGTGTGCTTAGCCAGTATGTCTTTAGGGTCTGTGTCAATCAACTGTACAAACTCGATCTCCCCTTTGGTGGTGCGCTGAATGGATCCCAGACCGTCAATCACAAAGGTTTTGCTGATATTGATCAACTGCTTGCCCTGGATCACCAAGGCTTCCAGATCTGAAGAGGCGAGGGGTTTGATCTTGCCGGTGACGGTAGAGATCTCTGCAATCAAAACGGGATCCTCTGGCGTAGCGGCACTAAACACAAAAGAGACCGATCCTTTTGGAAACGCAGCCTTCTGTGCTTTGTCCGGAATAGCATAGGCAACATCCGTAAGCGTGAATGTGCCGAGTCCAGGCAGGGACATTCGTTTATTCTTTTGGAGAAAGCTGAGGAGGATTTCAGAGATTTTCACCATGGTTTCAATTTTTAGGCTATTGGATCATCGCTTTGACGTGTTTAAAACGTTTTTTTGACAGGTTTATTATGTTGCAGAACTTTGGATTATAATATGTTAACGCAAGAAGAACTGAAGTTTATCGTTTACTGGGAAACAAACCGGGAAAAGCAGTCGAGGCTGGATTACCAGATCCTTGCAGGAATCCCGTATGGTTTGTTGTTTTCCTTACCTATTGCAGTGAACTACATAGTTGGCAGATTTTGGTACAAAAGGGCCGATGCAGTAGGCATGAGCCAGTTTAATCCACTGGTATTGGTTTTTGCGGTGCTGCTTATAACAGCCTTTGTTTCCGTCTTATATAAAAAGTTCAGGTGGGAACAACTCGATCAGCGTTACAAGGAACTGATCGTTAAAAAAGACAAATCGGCATAACATCTGCCCTCCATCCTCCACCCTCTGCCCTCAATTCGCTATCTTTGCCCACTTGAAACCGAGAACATGAAGAAAATCATAGGCTTATCTGTTTTGGTCCTAACCCTGTTGAGCTCCTGTAAGAAGGACGATGAATGTAAAAGTTCACCGCCTGCTCTTTTAGCGCCCGCCAATGAGATTCAAGCTGTAAAGGACTATCTGACTTCCAAAAGCATTACAGCCATCCAGGACCCAAGTGGGGTTTTTTATGTTAACACGCTGGAAGGTTCAGGCTCTTCTACGCCAACAGTTTGCAACACCATTGTATTTAAGTACAGGGGTACTTTTACAAATGGAAACGTATTTGACGATTCGGGAGCTTCTTCCCTTTCCTACCCGCTGGAGCAGCTGATTGTGGGCTGGCAAATGATCATCCCTAAAATGAAGAAAGGGGGGAAAGCCACACTTTATATTCCGCCCACCCTGGGCTACGGAGCTTCAGATGTGAAAGATCGTAATGGCAATGTGATCATTCCCGGGAATTCCATTCTGATCTTCGATATTGAGCTAGTGAACTTCTAAATTATTTCGCTTGGCACACGAAGCCATTTCCGTTTTTGACATGTTCAAAGTGGGGATCGGTCCATCATCTTCCCATACCCTGGGCCCCTGGCGTGCTGCCCAGCAGTTCTGCAAGGGGATTGAGGATCGGGGTTGGCTATTTCAGGTGGATGCCATTCGCATTTTACTGTATGGCTCTCTGGCTAAGACAGGCAAGGGCCATGGAACAGACATTGCCGTGCAACTTGGTCTTTGTGGCGAGGATCCCGTCCATTTTGAACCTGATCAACTGGCTCACCGGATCCAAGACATCAAATCAATGGGCTCCATCCTGATTGCCGGCAAGCATGAAGTCAGGTTTAACCCGGATGAGGACATCGATTTCCTCATGAGTGAAAGCCTGCCGTTCCATCCCAACGCAGTCACATTTTTAGTGAACCTGCACAACGGGGAGGCTGTTGCGGAAACCTATTATTCCATAGGCGGGGGCTTTGTTGTTAAGGAGGGTGGGGATAGCCAAAAGCAAGCTGAGGTTGTTCTCCCGTTTCCCATCGATACATCGGCGAACATCCTTCACTGGTGCATGAAAACGGGTATGTCTATTCATGAAGTGGTAATGGAAAATGAAAGCGCCTGGCGGCCGGAGGCGGAGACCAGGGCTGGGTTGATAAAGATTTGGGAAGTGATGAAAGCCTGCATTTACAGGGGTTGTCATCGGGAAGGGATACTCCCGGGCGGATTGCAGGTGAAACGCAGGGCCGCTGAATTGAATCGGAAACTGATCGGAGAGAAATCATATCATGATTATGATTCCTGGATCCGGGTGATGCGGGAGGGCGGACAGGATTTCAGGTATGTCCTGGACTGGGTCAGTTGTTTTGCCCTGGCGGTAAATGAAGAAAATGCTTCCTTCGGCCGGGTGGTGACCGCACCAACGAACGGGGCCGCGGGCGTCATTCCTGCAGTTTTGCATTATTTTGTCGTGTTTATGGACGGCAACCGGGAAGACACGATCATCCAGTTTTTAGCTACTGCATCGGAGATCGGCAGCATTTTTAAGAAGGGAGCCACCATTTCGGCTGCAATGGGCGGATGCCAGGCAGAAATTGGTGTTTCTTCTGCGATGGCTGCGGCGGCACTGGCGGAATCCATGGGTGCTACCCAGAAGCAAAGCATTATGGCAGCAGAAATTGCTATGGAACACCATCTTGGTATGACCTGTGACCCCATCGGTGGGCTGGTGCAGATACCCTGTATAGAGCGCAATACAATGGGTGCCATTAAAGCCATCACCGCAGCGCAGTTGGCCATGCAGGGAACCCCTGATTTTGCTAAGGTTTCCCTGGATGTGGTGATTAAAACGATGTGGGAAACGGCAGTGGACATGAGCCATAAATATAAAGAGACGGCAGATGGGGGGTTGGCGGTTCATATACCGATTTCCCTGCCAGAATGTTAAGGATTGTTAATGGATCTAAAAAACCGTTCAAATGGTCAACAATTAGCCTTTGAACTTGTCATATGTCGAATTAATTTGCAGCGTGCTTGATTAAAGTTTAAACAAGTACCAACTTTCTTTGGAAATTTGTAACCCATGGCAGAAACTGCTTCAACAATACG
>JBEISY010000016.1:0-12482 GCA_040375175.1 Chitinophagaceae bacterium | reverse complement strand
GATAAGGGATTAAGCACCGAGGAGGTGCGGAATTTTCTGAGCGCCTGCCATCCTCATGTGGATATTGTGAAACTCGGATTCGGGACTTCTTTTGTGACGCCTGCGCTTCGTGAGAAAATTGAATTATACAGGTCTTATGATCTCCCGATCTATTTCGGCGGAACCTTGTTTGAGGCTTTCCTGATCCGTAATCAGTTCAATGATTACATTAGTGTCTGTAAAGACTACGGTATTGATTATATGGAAGTGAGTGATGGCTCCATCACCATTCCCCATGCAGAGAAATGCGGATACATTGAGAAGTTGACCAAGCAAGGAACCGTATTGAGTGAAGTGGGCAGTAAAGACGCTGCGCACATTATTCCGCCCTACAAGTGGATTGAACTGATGCGCGCCGAGTTGGATGCCGGTTCAACCTATGTCATCGCGGAAGCCCGCGAAGCGGGTAATGTGGGTATTTACCGTGGCAGTGGCGAGGTCAGGGAAGGACTGGTGCAGGAGATCCTCACGCAGATCCCTGGTGAAAAAATCATTTGGGAAGCACCACAGAAAGCGCAACAGTTGTATTTCATTGAGCTGCTGGGTGCCAATGTGAACCTCGGAAATATTGCGCCTACTGAAGTGATTCCTCTGGAGACCATGCGCCTCGGCCTTCGTGGCGATACCTTCCACCTCTTCCTGGATAACACCAAGGCATGACACGGAAGTTTGGCCTGATCGGGTATCCGCTGACGCATTCCTTTTCAAAAAAATATTTCACCGAGCTGTTTGCCGCGGAAGGGATAGACGCAGTCTATAACAATTACCCAATATCATCCATTAAGGCGTTTCGGGCCTTGCAATCCACCGAAGATCTCGAAGGGATCAATGTGACGATCCCTTATAAAGAACAGGTCATTCCATATCTGGACCAGGTTTCAACGGCGGTAAAGGAAATTGGTGCGTGCAATTGCATTCAATACAAAGAGGGAATCTGGACGGGACATAATACCGACGTGATCGGTTTTGAACAGAGCCTGTTGAAACCCTTAGATGCTTCGCATCACCACGCCCTGGTGTTAGGCACTGGTGGCGCTGCCAAAGCAGTATGGTATGTTCTTCGGAAACTCGGTATTCCTTATACAAAAGTAAGTCGCATCTCCGGTGATGAAACCATTACTTACGAATCACTCACTGATGAAACCATCGCTACCCATCCGTTGATCATCAACACAACGCCGCTTGGCATGTTTCCTAACGTTGACGAATACCCGAATATTCCATATAGGGCTATTGGGCCGGGACATTGTTTGTATGATCTGGTGTATAATCCTGCGGTGACGAAATTCCTGGAGAAAGGAGCGGCACAGGGAGCCACCATTGCCAATGGGGAAGATATGCTGGTGATCCAGGCCAATGAGAGCCGAAGGATCTGGGGCGTTTGATTAGTTCTTCTGTTGCTCCATTGTTTTCACCATCTCCACAATGTCAAAGAAACTCCCACCTGCAGCAGCGGGTGAGGATTCCAGCATGCTGGTCCAGGCATTCAGTGTTTTGTTTGCCTTGTTTTCTTTGATGGCGGGAAGAAGGTGTTGCAGTTTATAGGAGAGGCGTTTGGCTTCTCCGGAAGGGGTTGTGTAATAGATGTAGTTGTTGTCATTGTTTTTCATGGCCGTCACCAGGGGATCTGGCTCTGGCGCTTCATCGGTTGTTGTAACAGACAACTGGGTTTCGGATACAGGGTCCATCACGGCCGTTGCCAATCCTGCGCTGTTTGCCGATTTGTTGTTGTTGTAACCTATGCCGAATAGAACCGCTGCTATGGCAGCCGCAGCTGCTACCGTCCATGGTCTTTGATACCAGATTTTTCTGACTTTGGTGGGGGCAACTTCCTGTTCATTGAGCTGACTTACAACAGCGTCCCATGATGATGGGGGAGGAGCGGCTTCAAATTGATAGAGTTCTTCCCGAAGCGTTGAAGGCGCATCCTGCGCAAGTTCAGCAGCTATCTGCTCCCAGGCGTTTGGCGGCGGCGGCGCCTGATAATCAAAAAGGTTTTTCTTCCATTCCATGGCTGGCTCGTTTTTTTATTGGACTCTTTTTTTACCCTTGATCACATTTTGGAGGATTGCCTTTGCCCTTGCCAGCTGCGATTTACTCGTGCCTTCGCTGATGCCAAGCATATCTGCAATATCCCTGTGTGTGTACCCTTCAACTACATACATGTTGAAAACCGTTCTGTAACCCGGAGAGAGCTGCTGGATGATATCCAGTAAGTCTTTCAGGGCCAGCCGGTCAAAAGCAGTCCAGTCTTTGTCTTCTATGGTATTTTCCTGGTTTTCAGTAACAGGGTACATGTTCACTTTCCGACGGTAGTGTTCGATGGCTGTATTGACAAAAATCCTGCGGATCCATCCTTCAAAACTACCGTCACCTCTGAAACGGGTCAGGTTCTTAAAAACCTTTACAAATCCTTCCTGTAATATATCCTGGGCGTCATCTGGATTTCCGGAATACCGTAAACAGACACCATACATCTTAGGAGAATAGGTCTTGTATAGCAGTTCCTGCATACGCCCGTCTCCCCTGATGCTGCCCAGGATTAAGTCGCTTTCCGATACCAGAGGGTTGTCTCCTGCCATGAATTTTTTATGTTTTTGCGTTGGCCTGCCCTAGTCATTGCTTTTGCAGGAAACGAATCAGTTTGTCCAGTGCTTTTTTCCGATGGCTGAAGATATTCTTTTCTGCCATCGTCATTTCTGCGAAGGTACGGGTATCGCCATCGGGTACAAAAACTGGATCATATCCAAATCCGTCTGTACCCCTCGGACCTTCAATGATCCTGCCTGGGCAGATGCCTTCAAACTGCCATTCCTGGCCGGCTTGTACATATGAGATGACCGTACGGAATTGCGCTTTTCGGTTTTCCTGGCCATCCAGGCCTTGCAGTAGTTTAGTAATATTGGCGCTGAAATCCCTTCCCTCACCAGCATACCTGGCGCTTTTCACGCCTGGCTCCCCGCCTAGCGCCTCCACTTCAAGTCCAGTGTCTTCACTGAAGCAGTCCACCCCCGCCAGATCCCTGATTACCAAAGATTTTTCCCTGGCATTGGCCTCCAGCGTGTCATGCGGTTCAGGGATATCGATCTCTATCCCCGCCTCTCTCAGCGTTTTGATCTCCCAGTCCGCACCCAGCGCAGCCCGGATCTCTTTCGCCTTGTTATCATTATTAGTCGCAAAAATCAGTGTTCGCATATCAAATGGAAAAGGCTTGTTTTAGGCAGAGCCATAGTTTGGATTTCATTAGCCGGTCGTTTTGCAGGATGTGCAGATCCGGGGAGGCCACCCAGATAGCCCCGGCAAAGGTCTGCGTCTGGAAATGTGGGAACACCAGGGGCAGGTCAATGTCCGCAGGTTCCACGCCAAACAGGAGCACAAAGACGGATCCTGTTCTTTCCATCAAAGAAGCGTATCCTTCTTTATTGTCCCACTGCAGGATATGCAAATCGGCCAGGTCAATTTTACAGGCCTGAATAATGCCCGTCAGGAGCTCAAGGGTTTCCCCGGCCACCGCTTCCCTGCTCAGGGCCAGGTATCTTTTTTTGGCCAGTCCCTTTTTGGCAGGAGCGGGCGAGCCCTCTTCCGGAATGAGATAGATCCCATTCGGATACCACTCCATCATCTGGGCAGGCAAAATCCTTGCGTCATCACGGTTGTCCATAAAACTAATGATTGTTAGTTTTTTTGTTTCTTTGTAGCAAATTTAGCTGAAATATGATCGCATTGCCGGAAGTTCAGATTACGCGTGTTGAAAGAAGCAAATTGGCCGATATCAACCTGGAAAATCTTCCCTTTGGTAAGTACTTTAGTGACCACATGCTGGAAGTGGATTATGAGAATGGCAAGTGGGGTACGGTAGAGATCAAGCCCTACCAGCCCTTGCTGATGGCACCTTCCCTGGCGGCCCTGCATTATGGACAGTCGATTTTTGAAGGCATCAAAGCCTATAAAAACCAGCAGGGTGAAGCCTTCATCTTCCGCCCCCAGGATAATTTCCGCAGGTTCAATATTTCTGCTGAGCGCATGCAAATGCCTGCAGTTCCGGAAGAGATCTTCATGGATGGGATGCGTGAGCTGGTTAAGCTAGACAGCAGCTGGATCCCCAATAAAGCGGACCATTCCCTATACATACGGCCATTTATGTTTTCTTCCGATGAGGTAATTGGGGTGAAGCCTTCTGAGCGATACAAATTCATGATCATCCTGTCACCTACCGGACCGTATTATGTGGCACCGATGCGCATTTACGTAGAGGAGCATTATGTACGTGCCGTTGCGGGTGGGGTAGGATTTGCCAAAACAGCCGGAAACTACGCAGCGGCCATGCTGGCTACTGCGGAAGCCCGGAAGAAAGGGTACGACCAGGTCTTATGGACTGACGCACTCGAACATAAATATGTACAAGAGATCGGCACGATGAACGTGTTCTTTATCATCGGGAACAAGGCCATTACGCCTGATCTGGGGCAGGGCACTATTTTGGATGGAGTTACGAGGGCAAGCACCATTACCCTTTTGGAGGAAATAGGGTACAGGGTAGAGGAGAGAGGGTTGAGTATTGATGAGATTATTGCTGCATACCGCTCCGGAGAGCTGAAGGAAGCCTTCGGAACCGGTACGGCAGCCACCATTTCATATATTAAGGAGTTGAGGTATAAAGATGTAGTGATGGAATTCAGGACCGATACCTGGGAGGCTGCTCCCGAGGTTAAACGCAGGCTTGACGCCATCCGGGAAGGGAAAGTGGAAGACCGTTTCGGCTGGATGTACTCCGTCCGCTAACCCCTCATTGCCACATTGCCGCATTGTCAAATTTTCACATTGGATTTTTTTTGCTCAACAAAAAAAATCCCTTACCTTTGCCTCCCGTTTAAAAATCTGGACACGAATGCCTACTATTCAGCAGTTAGTAAGAAAAGGACGAGATATCATCAGGGCGAAAAGCAAGTCTAGGGCACTTGATGCCTGTCCCCAACGTAGGGGTGTATGTACGCGTGTGTACACCACAACGCCTAAAAAGCCTAACTCAGCTTTGAGGAAAGTTGCCAAAGTGCGCTTGACCAATAAGGTTGAGGTGATCGCTTATATCCCCGGTGAAGGCCACAACCTGCAGGAACACTCTATCGTGCTGATCCGTGGCGGTCGTGTAAAAGATTTGCCTGGTGTAAGGTACCATATCGTAAGGGGCAGTCTGGATACTGCCGGTGTGAAAGACAGGAAGCAGAGCCGTTCTAAGTACGGTACCAAACGTGAAAAAGCTAAGAAGTAATAAGCCTCCATACAAATTTGAATATCAATGAGGAAAGCAAGAGCCAAGAAATTGCCCATCGCACCAGATCCTAAGTTTAACGATCAAATGGTGTCCCGTTTTGTAAACAACCTGATGTGGCAGGGCAAAAAAGGTGCGTCGCTGACCATCTTCTACGATGCGCTGGATAAAGTAGCCAAGATCACTAGCGAAGACGGGTACGAAGTTTGGAGAAAAGCATTGTCTAACGTTTCTCCTGCAGTTGAAGTAAGGAGCCGCCGTATTGGTGGTGCCACTTTCCAGATCCCTTCTGAGGTTCGCCCAGACAGGAAGATCTCTCTTTCCATCAAATGGCTCATTCGCTTCTCCCGCGAGCGCAACGGCCGTTCCATGGCTGATAAACTGGCCAATGAGATCGTTGCTGCAAGCAAAGGTGAAGGTGGTGCTTTCAAGAAGAAAGAAGATACCCACAAAATGGCAGAAGCCAATAAGGCATTCGCGCACTTTAGAATCTGATTGTAGGTTAAACCCAATATATCTGGCCGTCTTACTAAATGAGACGGCCTTTTTTTTATTTGGCAGATGGACCATTGGACCATTGAGCATTTGAACATTTGTACAATGGTTCAATGGTCCGATGGTTCAATTGCTCATTTTGCTGGTTTTTTAGTTAATGACATACTTCAGGAGAATTTCCGGCGTTTTATAAGGGTAGTTATCGTCTGATAGACCAAACCATTATCCTATGAACCGAATCCAATATCCATCCGCAAGGTTGGTTATCGTGCTGTTGTGTATGGTACTGTGTCTTTGGGTGCAAGCCCAACCAACCGGAAACTGTAACACCGTCCAGATCACTGCCCAGGCCCTTGAATCCCGATGTACGGCCACGGGTACTATTTCCATTTCCGCAACCGGTGGATCAGGTCAGTTTAACTACCGCGTAACGGGTCCTATCAATATCTCTTATACTTCGTCCAATTCCATTTCCGGTCTCACCCCGGGAACGTATACCGTGTATGTGCAAGACTTTATCAATGGTTGTGTAAAGCAACTGGATAGCGTAACTATTAGCGGCAGTTATGAAGATCCCCGTTTCTCTTTACTGGCCAATAACATCAGCTGTAAAAATGCCATTAACGGCAGCATTCGCGCCGTTGATATCACGGGCGGACGCCAGCAATTCTGGTTCACCATCGTCATTGCACCACAAGCTGCAGATCTTGGAAAGTCTAATGCTACCGGGTTTTTCCCCAATCTCGCACCTGGCGATTATGCTGTCAGGATGGAGGATTCCTGCGGTGGTATCCAAACCCGCCGTGTCACCATCCTTCCTTATGATTGGTGGATCGAAGCATCTTCAGGAAGCATGGCATCCTGCAGTACGGCCAACCTATCCATTGAGCTCAGGGATAGCCGTGGAAATATTACGCCAGACAGTGTTTTCCAGACTTTCCAATATGGATGGGTAAGTGGGATGAATGATACCGTCTGGAATGCCTCGTCCAATTTCACGGCAGACATCGGTAACCGAAGGGCCATCACACTTGTTGTGAAAGACGGCTGTGGAAATGTATCCTCTGTTCCTTGGATCAATACCTTCAGGCCTGCAGTTGACGCGAATGTTACCATATCCGCTACCGTTTGTGATGTATTCACGGCCAGGGTAACCGGTGTGGTGAATATGACCAACCCGCAGTTTTGCTTGTTCGATGTAAACTATACACAACTCGCTTGCAACACCACCGGTGTTTTCAGTAACCTTCCACAAGACAACTATACAGTTGAGATACGGGACCTGTGTTATGATACCCTCATCCGCAGAAACTTCAGTTTGGTCAATCCGATACCAGACGTAACCGCATCGCCGGTTATAACCAGGGTGAATTGCGCACGATTCAATGTGCAGATCACCGGACTCGTAAATTTCACCAATCCCGTATTCTGCATATTCCAAAACAATATTCAGCTGACTTGTAACAATATCGGACGGTTCAATAATCTGGCCAATGGTACGTATGAAGTACGGATCACGGACGGTTGCTATGATACTACGATTGTTCGTGTAGTGGATGTGCAACCACTGGTTCCATCAGTGGGCGCAAACGTATCCATCACCAACAGATCCTGCACAGGTTTTGATGTAGCGATGACCGGACAAACCAACCTGAGTTCACCGGTATATTCCTTGTGGAACAACGGTCTTCAGATTGAATCCAATGCTACAGGAGTGTTTAATGGATTGTTGTATGGCGACTACTGCATCAGAGTTGTGAATGCCGCGTCTTGTTTTGATACAACGATTGTACGGTGTTTCACGGGTACTCCACCCATACCATCGGTGGGAACCAATCTTTCGGTTATCCGTGACTGTGATGTCATCCGGCTGGATGTGGCAGATAGGCAAAACCTGACCAATCCGCAATACTGTTTATTTGACAGCTCCGGCAATCCTTTGGGTTGTAATGGCACAGGTTCTTTCTCTGATCTGCCGTATGGCCGTTATTGTATCAGGATCATCAATGATCCCAATTGTTATGACACTACCATTCAGCGATGCATTACGGTAGAAAGGCAAAGACCAACAGGAGGTGATGTTGCCCAAAGCAATGCAAACTGTCTGACCTTTGATGCAGCATACACGGGCGGTTCAAACATTACCAATCCTACATTTATTCTTCAGGACAGTGCAGGTGTTGCGTTGGACTCTAACAGAACAGGCCGGTTCACCAATATTCCTTTTGGCAGGTATTGTATTGCCATGCGCAATGACCCAACTTGTTATGACACTACTATCACAAGTTGCTTTACGGGCCAGCGCCCGAGACCTTCAGGAGGATCTGCATCCTTCAGCCAGATGACCTGTCCAACCTTCAGTGTCAGGATCAATGGTCTGGTGAATATTACCAATCCTGTATTCACCCTCAAAGATAGTTCGGGAAATATTGTTGGTACAAATACAACAGGAGTGTTTGACAGCCTGAGTTACCAACGGTATTGCATGGAGATCAAGAATGATTACAGCTGTTATGATACCGTGATTGTCAGGTGTTTCAATCCAGCAAGGCCTACGCCTTCCATTGGCTCTGTGCTTACCAGCAACCTGACCTGCGCCACCTTTGATGCAACACTCAACAGTCAAACCCTGCTGACCAATCCCATCTTTAACCTGAAAGATTCAGCGGGAATCATCATTGCTACCAATGACAGCGGAATTTTCACCGGCCTTTCTTATGGACGATATTCCATAGAAGTGATTGATGGATGTTATCCCAACCCATTGGTGAGGAACTTCTCGGCATCAAGACCACCCTTGGATGTTGCGGCCAGCGCCGGTGGGGGTTGTGAAGTGGGTATGACCAACCTCAGGATTGATCTGCAACAGGGATCGCAACCTTATATTGTAACCGTTTTTGATCCATTGAATAATGTAGTGGGTAATGTGGTTTCCATGGCTGGACTGGTTGAGTTCAGGAATCTGCCTGCACTCGCGCCGGGAATGCAGTACCGAGTTGAAGTGATAGACAATTGTGGACGTACCGGCTCGCAGATGCTGACACCGGTATTGAGCCAGATTAATAAGGCCATTCAGTTCACACAGCGTTGTCCTTCGGGATTGAAGCCAAACGGATCTTCTGATATTGTGGTTACCGTGAGTTCAAACACGGGTCCTGTTTATCCTGTGATCATCCGCCAGAATGGAATAGTGGTGAAAATACCCTACTCTAACCAGGCGGGCAGAACATTCACCTTCATTGACCTGCAACCAGGTACTTATGTAGTGATGTATAATTTGCCTGGAGGTTGTAGCAATAAAGTATATGATACCGTTTCGGTAAATCCATACAGTTATCCGGTAATTGCAAATGCAGCCGTTTACCAATGCAGCAACAACAGTTTCACGGTTAGCGCCTATATTGATGGTGGTGCGCCCAGTTTCCAGTACCAGATCATCGGCAGCGCGCCCGCATTGCCATCGATCAACACCGGCTGGCAAAGCAGCCCTGTGTTTACCATCAACAATGGAGCGAGCTATTCACTGGTGAGGTTGAGGGCCATTGATGCCTGCGGAAACGCTGCCCTCAATGACGCCAATGTGTTGCCCTTACAAAATCTGGTGGTGACTGCAACCAGCACATGCATGTCTTCAACAACCCTGTTACAGGTAGACTATGTCCCCAATACCTACTATCGTTGGTATAAAATGTCTGCCAATAGGAGAGACAGTGTGTATCTGGGCAACAACAATAGTTATACCGTCTATGATGTGTCGCCTGCAGACACTGGTTTGTATAAAGTGACCATGACCCTGAATGGCGGATGCCTGGACAGGGAAGCCAGTTTTAACCTGACGGGTAATTGTGTTATCCTTCCGGCAAAAGACATCAGGCTTATCGGTGAAAAGCAATCACAGCAAGCAGCGCTGAAGTGGAGTGTCATCGGAGAAAATCAGGTAGAACAATATGAAGTGGAACATGCTACATCGCCTGCGGGTCCGTTCAAATTTGTGGGTACTACCTTGCCGAAGCATCCCCAGGCTGACAACCAGTATGCCTTCCTTCATGATGCGCCGGTGTCTGGAGATAACTACTACCGGATCAAGGTGAAGAGCACGAAGGGCCAGATCGGCTACAGCAATGTGATTTCCCTGAACTGGACAGACAGCCGGATTACGGTATATCCTGTTCCGGCTTCACAAACCGTATATGTTTCTGTAAGTGGCAAACAACCCAGGGACCTGCGGATCCAGCTCTTTACCCTGAACGGTCAGCTGCTTCAGGATAAGACAGAGCGGCGGGTAAGAACGGCCCAGATCGCCTTGCAACGTAAAGGATATGCATCGGGCATGTACCTGGTGCGGATCACAGATCTTGAAACCGGCCTCGTTCAAACCGAGCGAATCATCTTTGAGTAATCCCCTTTTCCCTATACCCCGGGGCAGTGGAGCAATCCGCTGCCCTTTTTAATTACCGCACTGACTCATTTGCAAATTGTCAAATTATCTCCCTACCTTTGCACCCTCAAATTTCAATACCAAATTGTCATGGCAGACTTAAGATTTCAAAGGAATTTCGGTATCGCAGCTCACATTGATGCCGGTAAGACCACTTGTACAGAGCGTATCCTGTATTACACAGGTATGTCTCACAAGATTGGTGAGGTTCATGATGGTGCAGCTACCACAGACTGGATGGAGCAGGAAAAGGAAAGGGGTATTACTATTACCTCAGCAGCGGTAACTTGTTTCTGGAACTTTCCAACCAAACAGGGTCAGCCAGTTCCTGATACCAAGAAATACAAATTCAACATTATTGATACGCCTGGTCACGTGGATTTCACTGTAGAAGTGGAGCGTTCCATGCGTGTACTGGATGGTCTGGTGGCATTGTTTTCTGCCGTGGACGGCGTTGAGCCGCAGTCTGAGACTGTTTGGCGCCAGGCGAACCGTTACAAGGTTCCCCGTTTGGGATTTGTGAACAAGATGGACCGCGCAGGTGCTGACTTCCTGAATGTTGTGAAGCAGGTGCGTGAGATGCTGGGTGCTAAATCTGTTCCCCTGCAGTTGCCGATTGGTGCGGAAGACGATTTCAAGGGTATCGTTGACCTGATCACGCTTAAAGGTATCATCTGGCAGGAAGGAACGCAGGGTGCCACTTATGAAGTAGTGCCTATTCCCGAGGACATGAAGGAAGAGGTTGATTACTGGAGGAGCCAGCTTATAGAGGCCGTTGCGGAGTATGATGATACCCTTATGGAGAAGTTTTTTGACGATCCGAATACAATCAGTGAAGACGAGATCCATACGGCTATACGTAAGGCAACGATCGATATGAGTATTGTTCCTATGCTTTGTGGTTCTGCGTTCAAGAATAAAGGAGTACAGACCATGCTGGATTGCGTTGTCCGTTATCTTCCCAGCCCTGTTGATATTGATGCCATCACGGGTCTCAATCCTGATACAGGTGAAGAGATCACCCGTAAGCCCGATGCAAAAGAACCTTTTGCAGCGCTGGCTTTCAAGATCATGACGGATCCTTTCGTAGGACGTCTGGCGTTCTTCCGCTGCTACAGTGGCCGTCTCGATGCCGGTTCATATGTGAAGAACATCAGGAGCGGAAAGAATGAGCGGATCAGCCGGATCATGCAGATGTATGCCAACAAGCAGAACCCGATTGATTTCATAGAAGCGGGAGATATTGGTGCAGCAGTGGGTTTTAAAGAGATCAAGACCGGAGATACCTTATGTGATGAAGATCATCCGATTGTACTGGAGAACATGTTCATCCCGGAACCGGTTATCTCGATTGCCGTTGAGCCGAAAGCGCAAGCTGACGTAGACAGGATGGGTATGGCCATTGGTAAACTGATCGAAGAAGATCCTACCCTGAGGGTGAAAACGGACGATGAGACCGGCCAGACCGTGTTAAGTGGAATGGGTGAGCTTCACCTGGAGATCATTGTTGACAGGATGAAGCGTGAGTTTAAAGTGGAAGTAAACCAGGGTGCACCCCAGGTTGCCTATAAAGAAGCGTTCCAGGCTACGATCCAGCACAGGGAAACCCTGAAAAAGCAAACGGGCGGTAGGGGTAAGTTCGCTGATATCGTGTTCGAGATCGGTCCTGCAGAGGAAGAGTGGCTTAAAGAAAACCCCGGCAAGCAGATGCAGTTTGTGAACGACATCTTTGGTGGTTCGATCCCCAGGGAATTCATTGCACCGATCCAGAAAGGGTTTGAAGCAGCGATGAGCAACGGTGTACTGGCTAACTATCCTGTTGAGCACATGCGCATCAGGATCTTTGATGGTAGCTACCACCAGGTTGACTCTGATGCGATGTCTTTCGAACTTTGTGCGAAAGGTGGTTTCCGCGAGGCTGCCCGTAAGGCGAAGCCGGTATTGCTTGAGCCGATCATGAAAGTAGAGGTGATTACACCAGAACAATATATGGGTGATGTTACCGGTGACCTGAACAGGCGCAGGGGCATCATGGAAGGGATGGATAGCAGGGCAGGTGCCCAGGTCATCAAGGCTAAGGTTCCGTTGAGTGAGATGTTCGGGTACGTTACCCAGCTCCGCTCGCTAAGTTCGGGCCGCGCCACCTCAACCATGGAGTTCTCTCACTATTCTCCTGCACCGAACAACGTTGCTGAAGAGGTGATTGCCAAGGTGAAAGGAAAAGCAAATGCATAAAAAAAG
>JBEISY010000117.1:0-5982 GCA_040375175.1 Chitinophagaceae bacterium | reverse complement strand
TTTTTGATAATCTGGAGAATTGGGACCGTTTTATTCAAAACCCTATCGCCAACCTGCTCTCGCCCAGTGGACTTACTTTTTATGGCGGTTTGATCTGCGCGGCAGCCATCATTCTTTGGTATGCCAAACGGAAAAATATCGGGCTCTTACACCTCTGTGATGCGGTTGCCCCTGGGTTGATGCTATCCTATGCTACCGGGCGTATTGGCTGTCAAGTATCCGGGGACGGCGATTGGGGGATTTTCAACAGTGCCTATTCCCTTGACACAGACGGCACCATTATACCAGCTGCAGCAGAACAATTCAAGTCCACCCTGATGCAAAACCAGGGATTCAGTAAATATCTGGTACAGGAATACGGACAACTGGATGCCATACCGCATGCCTATTTCAAAGGCCTCGATATTCTTCCCAATTGGTTCTGGGCCTATAATTATCCGCATAATGTCAATGAAGTGGGAGCGCCTATTGCCGGATGCACTGGAAACTACTGCACACAGCTCAATCCACTTGTATTCCCTACACCCTTATATGAATTCATCGCCTGCACCATCTTGTTTTTTGTGCTCTGGTATTTCCGCAAACAGTTCAAGGTAGCCGGTCAATTGTTTGGGCTTTACCTCATCTTTAATGGCGCAGAACGCTTCCTAATTGAGAAAATCAGGGTGAATTCAACCTATTCCATCATGGGCTTTCACCCCACCCAGGCAGAATTGATCTCCACAGGCCTCGTTATTGCCGGAATTGCACTGATGGCATTGAGCCGAAAGCCATCTACCAAATTGTCCTGATCCTGAAATTTACGGCCGGAAACCCATCCCGCCACTCCTGCTTACGTTTTTGCCATTCATCCCAAACCGGGCTTATTTCCGTAACGGTTTGTTAGCCAACTGCGTATCATTAGCGATGTGATCGCCAGAAATCACGTCAATTAGCCATCCAGCACAAAACAAGCATCTATGCTATGCACAGTACTTAGTTTTGGACTGTACTAGTTTACAAAAGGCACAAAGCAAAACGTATGAGAAAAGCAGGGATTTTAACACTAGCATGGATTTTCTTAAGCCTTACCCTTAAGGCCCAGACCGGACGGATCAGCCTGAACATTGAAGACCCGGAACATCGTAAACTGCAGGCCATCACCGCAACGCTGTACCGGGCGAAAGACACGGCGGTGGTGAAGGTTGAATTGTCTGACCGCGACGGGAAAGTCAATTTCCAACGCTTGCCAATGGGAACATTCACCTTGACCCTCAGTGGAACAGGCTTTCAATCCTGGTCCAGATCAGGAATCGGCCTTACCGAGGGACAATCCGAGCTGGACCTTGGTGCCATCCGGTTGAAAACGGCAAGCAAGGAACTGGAAACGGTGACAGTGACTGCGAAGAAGCCATTGATCGAACAAAAGATCGATAAGACGTTGGTGAATGTGGATGCAGCCGTGACCAACGGCGGTGCTACGGTACTGGAAGTGCTGGAGAAGTCACCAGGCATAACGGTGGACAATGATGGCAACATCAGCCTGAAAGGTAAGCAACAGGTGCTGGTGATGATGGATGGGAAGCCTACTTATCTCGGCCCCACTGAGCTGGCAAATCTTTTGAAGAGCATGCCATCCAGCCTGGTAGAACAGATCGAGATCATGACAAACCCATCTTCCAAATATGATGCTGCCGGTAATTCAGGGATCATCAATATCAGGACAAAAAAGAATAAACAATATGGCTTCAATGGAAGTGTGAATCTTGCCTACACACAAGGCAGGTATTGGAGAAGCAATGACAACCTGAATGTAAACTATAGAAATGGGAAGTTCAATGTTTTTGGAAACGCATCATACAGCAAATGGAATGGGTTTCAGGATCTCGAGATCAAGCGGACATTCATCGATCCCCAAACAGGTGCCCAAGATGCCATTTTTGAACAGCTCACGCATATGCGCAACATCAGCGATAACTACTCCATGAAACTGGGGGCAGATTATTTCCTTAGTCAAAAGACAACGCTTGGGGTAGTGGCTACGGGTCTGCGAAACCCGGAATCCTTTGCCAGCAATAGTACAAGCAACCTGATGAATGGCGGGGGGCAAACGGATAGTGTTGTGCAGGCGAATTCCTACAACAACAATACCTGGAAAAATGGAACCCTAAACCTGAATTTGCGGCACCGGTTTGACAGTACAGGTAAGGAATTAACTGCAGATCTGGACTATGCAGGATACAAGGCAAGAACATATCAAACTTTTACCAATACCACCTTTGATCCCAAAATGGATATGTTGCATGAGGAAAATTTGCGTGGGGACCTGCCGGTAACGATCCGTATTTACACAGCAAAGGTTGACTACACAGAAAACCTCGGTAAAGCGAAAATTGAAACCGGTTTAAAATCCAGTTTTGTCAATACCACCAATGCTGCTAATTATTATCTGGTTGCCAATGGGGGTGAAACAATTGACTACAGCAAGACGAATATGTTTAACTACAGGGAAAATATCAATGCTGCCTATTTCAACTACAACCGCCAGTTTGGAAAGTTTGGGTTGCAGGCTGGCCTGCGTTATGAGCATACAAGGCTTGAGGGATATCAGTATGGTAATCCGCAGCGGCCGGATTCTTCATTCCAACGCAGCTATGGCGATCTGTTCCCAACCTTGTTTGTTTCTTACGAGGCCAGCAAGAATCACCAATGGGGTTTTAACATCGGCAGGCGAATTGACCGTCCGGCTTACCAGGACCTGAATCCATTCCTGTTTTTCCTGGACAACTATACCTACCAGGCGGGGAATCCTTACCTGAGGCCACAGTATACCAACAATGTGGAAGTCTCTCATACTTTCAAAGGATTCCTAACTACAACGGTGAATTACAGCCATACCAAGGATTTTCATACAGAGACCTTTGAACAGATCCAGTTGCCGAACGGTGAAGCCGGCTATGCCACCATTGTGAGGCAGGGAAACATCGGAAAACGAGATAATGCTGGTGTAGCGGTAAGCGCGCAAATTCCTGTACAGAAATGGTGGACCGCTATTCTTTATACCAACCTTAACTACAGTAAGTTCAGCGGCGAACTGAACAATGAAATGGTTGATGTGGAAGCCACAACACTTTTGCTGAACATCAACAACCAGTTCAAATTTGGTAAGGGCTGGAGCGCTGAACTGAGTGGGTTCTACAGGACCAAGGGCGCCGAAGGCCAGATACTCATCAATCCCCTGGGACAGGCTTCAGCAGGTGCCGCCAAACAGATACTGAAGGGGAAAGCCACCCTGAAACTTAGTGCCCGGGACCTCTTCTATACCAATAGGGTGAGTGGAAACATCAATTTCCAGAATACCCAGGCTTACTTCAGGAACGTGAGAGATACGAGGCAGGTAACCATCAGTTTTCTGTACCGGTTCGGGAAGCCTATCAAAGGTCAGCCACAACGCAGGGGCGGAGGATCCGGCGATGAACAAAACCGCGTGAAAATGGGAAATAACGGCTAAGAAAGCGAACGCATTTCTCTCATTGGTCAAGCAAAATCTAACTACATTTGGCAGAGCTAAATGTAGTTTTTTTATGCCTAGTTTTGATATTGTTTCCAAGGTTGACGGTCAGCTATTGGATAACGCGGTAAACGTCACTAAGAAAGAGATCACCAATCGGTTTGACTTCAAAGACGCGCACGTAGTCATTGATTTGAATAAGAAAGATTATGTCCTCAATATTGAGGCAGATGATGATATGAAAATGCGTCAATTGATCGATGTGCTGATCAACAGGGCCAATAAGCAAGGGATTGCCCCCCAGGCCTTTGATCTCAGCAAAGAGAGCCATCCCAGTGGAAAGGTGGTCAAACAAACCGTCTCTGTCAGGAATGGCCTTAAACAGGAGGATGCCAAAAAGCTGGTCAAGCTCATCAAGGAATCCGGTTTGAAGGTTCAGGCCCAGATTATGGACGATTTGGTAAGGATTACCGGGAAGAAAATAGATGATTTACAGGAGGTTATACAACTTTGCAGGGGTGCCGAACTGGAATTTCCGCTGCAGTATGAGAATATGCGCAGTTAGTCAGCTTGTTTTGGAAATAAGACCGATTTGACATAACTTTGCACACTTATTAAAAAAGCATGGCCAAATCCATGCATAAAAAATAAAACATGAAAAAAGGTATCCATCCTGAGCAATACAGGCTCGTTGTATTCAAAGACATGAGCAATGGCAAAACATTCCTGACACGCTCTGCAGCTCAAACGAAAGAAACGACCACTTTTGAAGACGGCAAAGAGTATCCACTTGTAAAATTGGAGATCTCTAATACTTCGCATCCCTTCTTCACTGGTCAGAAAATGCTGGTGGATACAGCCGGACGTATCGACAAATTCAACAAGAAATACGCGAAGAAGTAATTCTTTTCGCTTCATTTTAAAAGCCCTCTTCCTCCAAAGAGGGTTTTTTATTTTTCGTAGCTTAGCCGGGCATGATGGAGTTTCACGAAGCGCATGGCAGGGAAAATCTTTTTCCACTCACCCTTACGAGGCATTCTGCTGACATCAGGGTGGGTATACTGACCATCCGTGAGAAATGGGAACACGCCTGTGTTGATTTCAAAGGAGAGGTTCCTTCCAACCTGATCCCGTCAAAAACTTTTTTTGACCAATTGCAGTCCTCAGGCTGGGCGGCGGCCATGGCCGCTACGAGCACTTATCGAACCTTCAATTATCCATGGGAACTTACGGAACTGAATGCCTGGGCCATTGTTTCTGATTTTGCACTTATGACTTTTGGGAGAAGGTCTTCATCGCTGAACGATACCAACAAAATGTTGGGTGGAAATGGCATTTTCATTGAAGATGGGGCCGATATCAACTATGCTTATTTCAACACAACCCAAGGACCGATATATGTTGGTGCTGGCGCAACCGTGATGGAAGGGGCAATGTTACGCGGACCAATATCGATTGGCGCGGGAGCCGTTGTCAAAATGGGGGCAACCATTTATGGTGGCACCACCATTGGCCCAGGATGTGTAGTGGGAGGGGAGATCAAGAACAGTATATTCACCGCTTACAGTAATAAGGCCCATGATGGCTATATTGGTGATGCAGTCATTGGTGCATGGTGCAACCTGGGTGCGGGAACCTCCTGTTCAAACATCCGCAATGCAATCGCCGAAGTAAAAGTCTGGCATATGGCTACGGGCCAGTGGAAAAAAGCAGGAGTCAAATGCGGCGTGATCATGGGAGATCACTGCACCTGTGCCATCAACTCCTCCTTCAATACCGGAACGGTGATTGGAGTAAGCGCAAATATTTTTCAATCCGGTGGACTTCTTCCAAAATTCATTCCCAGTTTCAGTTGGGGAGCAGAAGGAAAGGAACGATACCGGATCGATAAAGCATTGGAGAATATTCATCAATGGATGTTGTTGAAGCATCAGACACCTGACGAAGCATTGATGAAACAACTAACTGAAATTTACAACCAGGACATATGAGAAAAAAAATTGCAGCAGCCAACTGGAAAATGAATCTGCGTTTGGAACAAGGAGAACAACTTCTTGAAGCTATTTTGTCGAAGAATATTATTTTATCAGAAAACAACCACGTGGTGTTTGCGGTACCATTTCCATATTTGCAGACCGCATCTGCCAGGGTAAAGGGTAAACAGAACTATGCCGTGGCGGCACAAAATTGCCATCATAAATCCGCTGGTGCTTATACCGGGGAAGTCTCTGCCGAGATGCTAGAGTCTTTACAGATACCATTCGTGGTTTTAGGGCATTCAGAACGCCGGGAATATAATGGAGAGACAAATGCGATGCTTGCAGAGAAAGTCAATGAGGCCCTGGCGAAAGGCCTGCAGCCTATTTTCTGTTGTGGTGAGCCATTGGCTATCCGGGAAGCTGGCACCCAAAATATCCATGTGGAAAAGCAACTGGAAGAAAGTCTTTTTCATTTGTCTTCCGAACATATCCTGCAGATCGTCATTGCATATG
>JBEISY010000262.1:0-3826 GCA_040375175.1 Chitinophagaceae bacterium | reverse complement strand
TTTTTTATTTTGCAGCGTTTTTAAAATCATATTTACACAATGCCCGAAATACAAACAGCACAAAGACCCGCAGTTCTGCTACTGGAAGATGGTACCGTGTACCATGGTAAATCATTTGGAAAGATCGGCACCACCTCTGGTGAACTCTGTTTCAACACCGGTATGACCGGTTACCAGGAAGTGTTTACCGATCCCAGTTATTATGGTCAGGTGCTGATCATGAACAATGTGCATGTAGGAAACTACGGCGTGATGCCAGCTGACGTTGAAAGTAATAGCGTAAAGATCCGCGGCCTCATTGGGAGAAATCTCGAAGAGCGCTACAGCCGCATCCAAGCCACTGCATCGCTGCAGAAATACCTTGAAGAGCAGAACATCGTAGCTATTGAAGACGTAGACACACGCGCGCTTGTTACTGCAGTACGTACCAAGGGAGCGATGAACTGCATCATCTCTTCTGAGACAACGGATTTGGAAGCATTGAAAGCGACATTGGCTTCTGTGCCATCCATGGGCGGACTGGAACTGGCCTCTCATGTGTCAACCAATGAAGTATATCATTTGGGCGATCCTGAAGCGCCTATCCGTATTGCAGTATTAGACTATGGCGTGAAAAAAAATATCATAAAGTGTCTTGCTGACCGCGGGGCCTACGTGCGCGTGCATCCGGCTAAGACAAGTCTTGAAGAACTCGAGCAATTTAATCCCGATGGATTCTTTATTTCCAATGGTCCCGGCGATCCCGCTGCCATGGACTATGCCATCGATACCCTTAAACGCATTATAGAGACCAATAAGCCCGTTTTTGGCATTTGCCTGGGTCATCAACTCCTGGCGTTGGCAAGCGGCATACCAACCTTTAAAATGCACCATGGGCATCGTGGTTTGAATCACCCTGTGCGTAACATTATCACGGGCCTTTGCGAGATCACTACACAGAATCACGGATTTGGTGTGGATCCTGACGCGGTTCGCAAAGCGGACCATATAGAGATCACACACGTGAACCTCAACGATGAGTCTATTGAAGGGATCCGCCGCAAAGACAAACCAGCCTTCTCCGTGCAGTATCATCCGGAGTCAACCCCCGGACCGTTTGACAGCAGGTATTTGTTTGATGACTTTCTGGAATTAATCAGATCAAGTAAGAATTAGCCAATTAGTCAATTTGTAAATGCGGCAATGTAGGAAGCGCGGCCGTGCGTTGCCGGCCTGCGCAGAACCACTCGGAGTGACTGCTGGCGCGCCGCTACGCACCGCGCGCCTTCCTACATTGCCGCACTGCCGCATTACCACATTGGCTAATTTTTCTCCGGCATTTGCACTCCCGTCACCTTTGACGGTGCAGCCAGGATCATCTTGGCTGCGGATTGAATATCTGCAGCTGTGAGTGCATTCGCATATTTTTCAAAATTGAGGAATCGGTCCGCATTGGTTTCACCTTCCTGGATCTGCACGAGTTTCGACAACCAGTATTCATTGGTCTTCATATTGGTGCGATACTGCTCCAGCCATTGCTTCTTCACCTTCTCCACATAGCTCTGCTCCGGACCTTTACTGGCCAGTGCTTTCATTTCAATGTCGAATGCTTTCAACAGCGTGTCCACCTTTGCAGGTCCGCATGGTAACTGCAGAAAGAAGTCGTAACTGCCATAGGGATTCTTGCTGTTGCTGGCGCCGGTACCACCGGAATAAATGCCCTGGATCTTTTCCCGCATTTCTTCCGTGATCTTGATGTTCATCACTTCGGATAATCCCTGAAGTTTCAGTCCCATCTCAGCAGAATACGGGGCCTCACCAGAATAGATGGCTATAATCAGGCTTTTATCTTCCTTCCCTTTTTTCATGGTGAAGGATTTATCTCCCCGCACAGGCCTTACTTTATTATCTGTGAACTGAAACTTCTTACCTGTGGAAGGCAGACTGGCAATGTATTTTTCAACCAACGGGATGAGTTGTTCTTCGTTGATGCTGCCTACAAAGTTGAAGTGCATGCCAGACATGTCGCCAATATGTTCTTTGTAGATCGCCATCGCCCGATCCATCGATATTTTATCGAAATTCTCCACCTTGGGTACTGCGGAGGGTGCCAACGGATTGTTGTTGTAAACGATTTTGTATAATGTATCGATGAATGCAAACTGAGGGTTAGAACCCATCATCGCAAACTGTGATTTGTTGCGCTGGATGAAGGACCTGAACAGGCTGGTATCCGTGCGGGGTTCCGTCACATGCAGGTAGATCAACTGCATCATTGTCTCCAGGTCTTTGTTGCTGCTGTTGCCGCGGAAACCGTCTGATGTACCAGTGATATAAGGAACGGCACTCGCAGTTTTACCAGCCATCGCTTTGCGAAGATCAACCGGACTGAAGGCGCCGACGCCCATGCTGGTGACCACGCTGATCGCATTTTCAGCACTGTATTTATCTGCCATACCATAGCTGGCATTGCCGCCATCACGATGCGCATTCATAACGATCTGGTCTGCTTTGAAATCTGTTCGCTTATACGTCACCGTTACTCCGTTGCTTAGCGTGAGCGTTGTAGTACCAAGCGCTGCATTACTGGTTTTGCCGGTCACTTTTCCGCCCTTGGGTTCCTTACTCAGGAGTTGCGCGGCTACCGCTTTTTCTTCATATGGCTTGATGTCTGCCGATGCCTTTGCGTCAACAGCAGCAAGCATGGCCTCAGGGGCCGGAAGTTGGCCTGTGTTGTTTTCGGGACCGGTCACATAAGCAAAACGGTTCTTTTCATTTTTGAAGAGGTCCGTCAACTTGTTGACTTCTGCCAGTGTGATCCCGGGGACTGCCTGTTTCACATAGTTATATTCCCATTCCATGCCCGGCACGGGTTCCTGGTCAGTGAAGTTGCGGATGTATTCATTGGCATAATTTTCAGACTCGTTCTTGTCCCTGTTGTTGTATGCTCTTTCATAGTTGGCGAGCATATTCTTTTTGGTGCGCTCCAGTTCTGCTTCCGTGAATCCAAACCTTTTCACGCGCTCGATTTCTTCCGCAACCACATCGATCCCCTTTTTAATATCGTTTGTGCCCGTACCTGCCGTTACATTGAAGGCTTCGTAGTTCTTTGCATAACCATCAAACCCGGCAAATCCATAGACGATTGCGGGATTCTCTTTCTGCGTAAGTTCACGAAAGCGGGCGTTGAGCATGTCCGTATAGATCGATTTCAGCAGGTCATCACGGTAACCCTTAGCCGAAGTGGAAGGCGTGGTGGCAAAGGAAGGATAGTTCAATGAGAAATTATAGCCTGTGGCTTCCTTATCCGTCACTACCATTGCATTTGAAGCTGCATAGGCAGGAACAGTAGCATAAGTACGGGGTCTTGGACTGGCGGGGTTAGTGAGTCCGGCAAAATGCTTTTGGATCAGCGCCAGCGCTTCCGCTTCCTTAATATCACCTACCACTACCACAGCCATCAGGTCTGGCCGGTACCAATCTTTATAAAACCGACGGATGGCATCTGGTTTGAAATTCTTGATGATGCTGTCTACGCCGATGGGCAGACGTTGTGCATACTTAGAACCTTTGAAGAGCTCGGGGTAGATCTTTTTGAACATTCTTTCAGAAGCGCTTTTGCCCATTCTGCTTTCCTCGAGGATCACTGCACGCTCGCTGTTAATATCTTCATCCAGGTAGGTGACGTTATGCGCCCAGTCTTCCAGCACCTGGAACCCTTTCTGAAGGTTGCCTGCCTTGTCTGTGGGAATGGGGAGAATGTATACGGTTTCATCAAAACCAGTGTATGCGTTGAGATCGCTCCCGAATCCAACGCCGATGTCCTGCAGGAAAGAGACGATCTCGT
>JBEISY010000478.1:0-1707 GCA_040375175.1 Chitinophagaceae bacterium | reverse complement strand
TTCAGCAAGGAAATTGAGGTGGAGAAAGAGATCCCCTACACAGACATCCCTAATTTTCCCGTGTCTACCGTGAAGGGCCACCAGGGTAAACTGGTCTTCGGATGGATGGAAGGCAAGCGCATTGTGGCCATGGCGGGTCGTTTTCATTACTATGAAGGATATGATGCCGCACAGGTGGTTTTCCCTGTGCGCGTGATGAAATATCTCGGCATCAAACTGCTGATGATCTCCAACGCAGCGGGTGGTGTGAATCCTTCTTACAAAGTGGGAGACCTGATGATCATCCGTGACCATATCAGTTTTGCCACGCCCAATCCTTTGCTTGGAAAAAACATCGATGAGCTGGGCCCAAGATTTCCGGACATGAGCGAGCCCTATCGCAAACACCATATCAAGCAGGCCCGTAGTGTGGCACATGCTGCCGGCATCGCCGTACATGAAGGGGTTTATTTTGCCGTGACGGGTCCCACTTTTGAGACCCGCGCAGAATACCTGATGATCCACCATATGGGTGGTGATGCTGTTGGGATGAGTACGGTGCAGGAAACGATCGTTGCCAACCACATGGGACTTCCTGTGTTTGCCATGAGCGTGATCACAGACGTGGGCATTCGCGAAGAAGAAAATGTGATCACCCACGAAGAGGTGCTGGAAGCGGCGAAGCACGCGGAGCCTAAGTTGACGAAGATCTTTAAAGGCGTGATCAAAAATAGCTAATAGCTAATTTATAAATACAACTTACCATTAACTATAACTAATTGCTATTTGCAAATTGCCAATTGTTAATTTCGCCGTTGATGTTTCTATCCCGCTGCATTTTGCTGCTTATACTCTGCTTTACACTTACCGCCGTGCAAGGGCAAAACCTGATGAACAGGCTGCCAGGTGGTACAAGGGGCATGGGCAGTGGCATGCGCAGTGCAGGTGGCTCAGACTCCATCCAATTTGAAAAGCGGAATTTTGCCGATGAACAGGCCGCTGTACGGTTTCGTTTCCTGGACTCCGCCCGTTATCGATCCATCGATTCCTCCATATCGGATTATTTCAGCAAAGTGCCGATGGATCCGGAATACATCAACCTCGGCAACAACGGCACCGCGGCACGTTCCCTGCTCTTTAAACCTTTCATGAAGGCCGGATGGGACGCAGGGTTTCACGCCTACGATCTTTTTGCATTCACGCTGGAAGACACAAAGTTCATAACCACCAACAAGCCGTATACCAGGCTCACCTATTTATTGGGATCAAGGGCCGAGCAGCAAGTCGGCATCATGCACACGCAGAATCTTTCTGCAGATTGGAACGCAGGGTTTGAATATCGGTTGATCAGTGCACCAGGTTTTTACAACTCGCAAAACACCAATCATAAAAATATCCGGATCAATTCCAATTATGCGTCTAAGAATCGCAGGTACAATGCATTTGTAGTGTTCATCTCCAATGGGCTGCAGAGCTCAGAAAATGGCGGCATACAGAATGATAGTTTCTTGCTGAACAAGAACCCGGCATACAACGACCTCTTTAATATTCCTACCAACCTGCATGTGATCCCTACCGACTATGGCAACTTTTTCAATGTGATCCTGCAGACGGGGAATAAGTATACCACCAGTCATTTTCTGTTAAGGCAGCAATATGATTTTGGCAAGATGCTGGGATGCATCGCCATGTTGATGGCGCTGCTGCTTGCTGCGGGCGCGGTGACGC
>JBEISY010000289.1:0-3526 GCA_040375175.1 Chitinophagaceae bacterium | reverse complement strand
CAGCAGTCACCCATTGGTCGCCATGATAGGTTGGTGAGTTTGAACTAATACACTGCTCCTTGCGCAGTTTGCCGTCTTGCACCCCATTCGTGCCAGGTGTGCAGAGATTGCAGGTGGTCCGAGGATCTTTTCCATTACCACCCAGCAACTGACCTTCTATGGAAACCGGAAAGTCCTGGTCCTTACCCATGCTTGCGGCCGTTTGCCCATGCACCATGATGCCGCTGTTCCGATATGCCCAGCCGGGTCCTTCCTTACACTGCTCACCCACGAAGCGGTATTGCAAACGGATTCGATAATATCCATATGGTGTATTGTAAAACAAATGCCCGAAGCGCTCTTTGAAGGCATCATACTGATCATAACGCACTACAATCTTTCCCTGCTCCACACGGAAAGTGTTACCCCAGTTCTCTCCCGCAGCTGCATACCTGATCTTGGGCGTCCACCCCTTCAGATCCTTTCCATTGAAAATAGAAACCCATTGCTCTTTGTTCGTTTTCTGGGCGCTTGTTACCAGGGTGAGGAGCAAGAGCGTGAGGGTGAGGAGGTATCGCATGTAGAATGTTTCGCTCAAAATAATAACTAATCCCGAATAACGGACAACCTGCATTGAATAGTGATTCAGATGACTGTGGTCATTGTTCGGGCACCCGTGGTAGTCTAGATTGTGTGTTGAAAATATCAGTATATGAAAAAAGGTCTTCATGATCTTATCTATACCATATGGATAGACAAGAAAACAGCTATGTTCATGCGCGATGAGCCACAGGGCACGCACCATTTTGAAGTCATGCACAACGTAGCAGGCGAAAGGGAGAGGTTCAAGGGTGAGACCACCGACAGAACAGGGATACTCGGTAAAACAAAAGATCGACAGCCACAGGCGCAGCACAAGGAAAACCAGGAACTCCTTCATTGGGTAAAGGAAATCGGTCATAAAGTCCGCTATGCACATACCATTCATATTCTCGGTTCAGGAACGGTCAGGCATCTGCTCCAGAACGAGATCGAGCAAAACAAGGAACTGTTGAACATCACCATTACCAATTCAGCCTGCCGGAAACTGACAGCGGTAGAATTTCAAGAGCGCTCACGAGAAATGCTGGCGCAATAAGGCAGGTCGTCATTGCCGCACTGCCACGTTCCCAAATTGCCACATTTATCGCTACCTTAGGAAGACTAAACGCTCTTCATATGCCTGCTTATGTTATCAAGGTGAATGGTAAAGATCACCCGGTGGATGTGGATGCGGATATGCCCTTACTTTGGGTGATCCGCGATGTGGTGGGATTGAAAGGAACCAAGTTCGGATGCGGGATGGCGCAGTGTGGTGCCTGTACGGTGCACATCGATGGCACGCCTACCCGAAGTTGTTCTATTCCGGCTTCCGCAGCTGCCGGGAAAAACATTGTTACCATTGAAGGTGCCGATGGAAGCATCAGCGATGCGGTGCAGAAAGCATGGATCGAACTCCAGGTTCCACAGTGCGGTTACTGCCAGAGCGGCCAGGTGATGAGTGCTGTGGCCCTGCTCAGCAACAATAAAAAACCAACAGATGCGGATATAGATACGGCGATGCAGGGCAACCTCTGCAGGTGCGGTACCTATCTGCGGATCCGCGCCGCCATCCATCGCGCAGCTGAAATGATCTGATCTTTTTACATCCCTACAAGCTTTGCACATGCAACAGGTTCATCAAATTTCCAGAAGAAACTTTCTCAAGTATACCGGCATCACCGGAACAGGACTCATTCTCGGCATCAGTTGTAAAGATGCGCCTAAGGTGGCAACCCTTGCCGAAGTGAAGGCGTGGTATGAATTCAATCCCGTCTTGCAGATCGCCAACAATGGACTAGTCACCATCTTCAACTCCAAACCGGAGATCGGTCAGGGTGTATGGCAATCCATTCCCGCACTGATCTGCGAAGAATTGGATGTGCCCATTGAATCCGTGGTGATCAAACACACAGGAGGAGAAAAGAAATTCGGCGACATGCAGTTTGCCGGAGGTAGTTTTTCTGTACGCTCCTCATACCATGAGCTTCGCAAGGTTGGCGCAGCTGCTAAGCAAATGCTGGTTGAAGCAGCAGCAGCAGTATGGAAAGTACCCGCGGCAGAATGTACTGCGGAAAACGGTGAGATCATGCATGGTAAGTCGGGAAAGAAAGGAGGTTATGGTGAGTTTGCTGATGCAGCTTCCAAATTGAAAGCACCGGAGAAACCCGTATTAAAAGATCCGAAGAACTTTAAGATCCTCGGCAAGGCCGCACCAAGACCCGATGTGCCGCTTAAGGTCAATGGTACTGCAGTATATGGGATCGATGCAACGGTTGACGGTATGGTATATGCCTCCGTGGAACACAGCCCCGTCATCGGTGCAAAACTGGTGAGCGTAGATGATAGTGAAGCGAAAAAAATAAAAGGTGTGATTGCCGTTGAACGCTGCACGCGTATCATCCAGAGTTATCGCTATGAATCCGTTGCCGTGATTGCTGATTCTTATTGGACCGCTTTCAAAGCAAGAAAAGCCTTGAAGATCGTCTGGGATAACCAGGGCAAAGACAAGTTCAATACTGCCGCATATGAAGAAAGTCTTCGCGCGCTTGCTTCCAAGCCTGGCGTACCGGTAAAGCCCGTAGGCAATTTCGATAAAGCATTTGCCGCCGCGTCCGTTAAGCTGGAAGCATTTTATGAAACGCCGATGGTATCTCACTCGCCCATCGAACCCATGAATGCACTCGCGAAATGGAGCGATGATCAATACGTGGAGATCTGGGCATCCACACAGCTACCTCGTGATGTGGTCACCAGCTTCGCGAAAGAATACAAGATTCCCGAAGAGACTGTAAAAGTGAATGTGATGTTCAACGGTGGCGGCTTCGGCAGAAGATTATATCCCGATCATATTCATGAAGCGGTGCAACTCGCGCGCATCACCAAGAAACCGGTGAAGGTGTTATGGTCGAGAGAGGATGATACGCAGCAAGGACCTTTCCGGCCCATGACTTTTTCGGCGATGAAAGCCGGACTCAGTGCAGATGGCAAAACGGTTGCCTTCCAGCATAAGGTGATTTCGCCTTCCATGATGGAAGCCGATAATGGCAAGTTTGACCAAACCAAAGAAGACGGCTATATGACGGAGGCCATCTCCGACCAGAAAT
This sequence comes from Chitinophagaceae bacterium, assembly GCA_040375175.1. GTDB lineage: Bacteria > Bacteroidota > Bacteroidia > Chitinophagales > Chitinophagaceae > Pollutibacter. The sequence goes on along the minus strand of JBEISY010000289.1, from coordinate 362 downwards.
ACGAGATCGCCAATATGAAGAATGCGTATGTGTATGCACCTATGCACATTCCCATTGCGGCATGGCGCGCGGTAACCAGCACATCGCTGGCCTTTGCGCATGAATGCTTCATTGATGAGATGGCGGTGAAAGCTGGGAAAGATCCATTGACCTACCGACAAGAAATGGCGAAGGGTGGATCAGATCTGGCAAAGATCCTCACTAAGCTGCGCGAGGTTTCCAAATGGGATCAACCCCTTGCGGCGGGTAAAGGTCGCGGTGTAGCGCAGTATGAATTCTTCGCCGGTCATGCCGGATTTGTGGTTGAGGTTTCCAAACAAGGCGAGGGTGTGAAGATCGACAAAGTATATGGGGTGATCGAT
>JBEISY010000435.1:0-2221 GCA_040375175.1 Chitinophagaceae bacterium | reverse complement strand
GCTGCCTGGCGGCATCTACCGTATCAGAAATGCTGATGGCTACCGATGGTTTACCGCCAATATTCGCGGCAAGCACCACCAGATGGTCGTGCAGATTATTCTTCAGGTCAAAACATATTTTCTTCAACGCATCTGCATGTGGCACTTCAATCACCTGGCCAATAAAACTGACCTGGTTGATGATCTCGTCTTTCTGCATCAGTTCATTCCTGATCCCCACCAGCATCCTGTTCTCTAAATGCTCCACCCTTTTCTCCAATTGTGCCTTATCGTCCAGCAATTTCTGGATCGCTTTCGCCGGATCACTTGCCTTCAATACTGTACCTACTTCTTTGATCTTGCTGACCTGGCCGGAGAGATATTGCAATGCTTTATATCCTGTATACGCTTCAATACGCCGTACCCCTGCTGCTACGGCCGCTTCTGCAAAAATGTGGAACATCCCGATCATCCCCGTGTGCATAACATGGGTACCTCCGCAGAGTTCAATGGAAAAGGTTTGATCGATGACCACTACGCGAACCTTGTCGCCATACTTCTCTCCAAACAGTGCCATCGCACCCAATTGCAAAGCTTCTTCCTTCGGCATCTCATTGATCACCACCGGTATGTTTGCACGGATCTTTTCATTCACCAGAAACTCGATCTGCCGAAGCTCTTCATCGCTCACCTTGGACATATGCGAGAAGTCGAAACGCAGATATTCATCGTTCACCAATGATCCTTTCTGCGCCACATGTTTTCCCAATACGGTCCGTAAAGCTGCATGCATCAGATGCGTGGCTGTGTGATTATACATGATGTTCAGCCTGCGCTCCGCATCCACTTTTGCCACCACTTCACCATCAAGGGATGAAGGAATGCGATCTGTAAAATGTATGATGACATCATTCTCCTTCTTTGTATCCAAAACTTTCACTATGTCACTACCCCACACCAACTCTCCAACATCCCCAACCTGTCCGCCACTCTCGGCATAAAACGGAGTAGCCTGCAACACCATTTGGTATTGATCTTTGCCCTTGGCATTTACTTTTCGGTAGCGCAGCAGTTTTGTTTTTTCGTACAATCGGTCGTACCCCACAAAACCCCGGCTGGCCTCATCGGAAACCACGATCCAATCGCCCGCATCCACTGCGGTTGCCGCGCGGCTTCGGTCTTTCTGCAGCTGCATTTCTTTTTCAAATCCTGCATCGTCCACCTCATAGCCATTCTCCCGGGCGATCAACCTGGTAAGGTCAATCGGAAAACCATAGGTATCGAGGAGTTCAAATGCTGCTGCACCCGGAATGATTTTTTGGGCCGATGACTGTTGCATGATGTCATCGATCTTGCGTAAGCCTTTATCAAGCGTACGGAGGAAAGATTCTTCCTCTTCTTTCACCACCTTGGCTACAAAATCAACCTGCTGATGCAGTTCAGGAAATACTTGTTCAAACTGTTTGGCCAGCATCGGCATGAGCTGATGCAACAGCGGTTGCTTATGGTTCAGGTAAGTATAATAATATCTTACTGCCCGGCGGAGGATCCTTCTGATCACATAGCCCGCGCCGGTATTGGAAGGCAATTGCCCATCCGCAATGGTAAACGCAATAGCGCGGATATGGTCCGCAATTACACGGAAGGCTATGTCTGCCCTGTTGTCACTGAACCCATATTTTTGTCCGGTGAGCTTCTCTGTTTCGTGGATGGTGCCCGTGAACAGGTCCGTGTCATAGTTGGAAGTCTTCCCTTGCAATACCCTCACCAGGCGCTCCAGTCCCATACCGGTATCCACATGCTTGGCGGGTAATGGCTCCAGCGTGCCGTTTTTTAAGCGGTTGAACTGGATGAATACATTGTTCCATATTTCGATGACCTGCGGATGGTCCGCATTCACCAGATATCTTCCGTCTTTCTCTTTGCGTTCATGATCAGGCCTGCAATCCACATGTACTTCGGAACAGGGACCACAGGGTCCTGTATCCCCCATCTCCCAGAAATTGTCTTTTTTATTGCCGAGAAGGATCCGGTCTGCACTGATCCATTTGCTCCATTCCGAAAATGCCTCTTCATCTTTCGGAATCCCCTCTTTCACATCGCCCTCAAATATGGTGACATACAAACGGTCTTTACTGATGCCATACACTTCCGTGAGCAGGTTCCAGCTCCACTCGATGGCTTCTTTCTTGAAATAATCGCCAAAACTCCAGTTGCCCAGCATCTCAAACATGGTATGGTG
>JBEISY010000010.1:0-15137 GCA_040375175.1 Chitinophagaceae bacterium | reverse complement strand
GGGTGGTTTGGTATATGCCATTGGAAATGGTAAGACACTTGATTATTCAAAGGCCACTACCTTGCGCCTTCCAGAGCCGGATCGGTTTTCTAAAAACATCGTAGCCACCGGTTATGATGAGCCCACAGAAATGGCCATACTGCCTAATCTGGACGTATTAGTGGTGCAGCGTAAAGGCCAGATCCATTGGTATAACAAGGCTACCGGTAAAAACACGCAGGTGGCCAAGATGAATGTATATCACAAGACAACGGTTCCCGGTGTGAATGCCGAAGAAGGCGTCATGGGCATCACTGCAGATCCCAACTTTGCAAAGAACAACTTCGTGTATGTGTTTTATTCACCGATGGATAGTTCGGTGAATAGGTTATCAAGATTTGTATTCAAAGACGGCAAGTTTGATCTGAAGTCTGAGAAAGTGGTCTTACAGTTTTATTCCCAACGAAACATCTGTTGTCATACCGGAGGATCACTTTCCTTTGGGCCAGACAGAACCCTGTTCTTATCTACCGGAGACAACTCAACACCATTTGACCAGAACAATTCCAAGTATCAATTGAATGGTTATGGCCCTATCGACGGTCGCGCGGGTTATGAACAATGGGATGCCAGGAGGAGCTCCAGTAACACCAATGATTTACGCGGTAAAGTTCTACGTATAAAGGTTGCTGAAGATGGAACTTACTCCATACCTGATGGCAACTTGTTTCCTAAGGGTACAGACAAAGCCCGGTCAGAAATATATGTGATGGGTAACCGAAATCCTTATCGTATTTCCATTGATCGCAAAACCGGATTTTTATACTGGGGCGAGGTAGGCCCTGACGCAGGCGCAGATTCTGCCAACAAAGGACCAAGGGGATATGATGAATTGAACCAGGCCAGGAAAGCGGGGTATTTCGGATGGCCATTGTTTGTAGGGAAGAATTACCCTTATCGCAATTTCAATTATGCAACGGGCGAAGCCGGAGCAGCATTTGACGCGGCCCGTCCCGTTAATGATTCTAAAAACAATACGGGACTCACAAACCTCCCACCTGTATCTTCTCCCTTCATCTGGTATCCGTATGCGGTATCAGAAGAGTTCCCGGAGCTGGGAACTGGCGGTCGGAATGCGATGGCAGGTCCTGTTTATCATCCTGAATTCTATCCGAAAGAAACGAGGTTCCCCGAATACTATGCCGGAAAATTGTTTTTCTATGATTGGATCAGGGGCTGGGTGAAAGCAGTAACTATGGATGCAGAGGGTAGTTATGTGCGGATGGAGCCTGTGCTGCAGAACATTAAATTCAACGCGCCCATTGATATGGAAATGGGACCGGATGGAAGACTGTATGTGTTGGAGTATGGCACAGGATGGTTTACTAAAAATCCGGATGCAGGACTGGTGCGGATCGATTTCAACAGTGGCAATCGTAAACCGGTGTCTGCGTTTAAGGTTGACAAGACTTCCGGCGCATTGCCAATGACCGTGAATGTTTCTGCGGAGGGGTCCATAGATCCGGATAACGATAAACTAACGTATATCTGGCACTATGGTACTAAAACCAAGACCACCACTGAGCCGCAGACCGCGCTGCAGCTTACAGCAGCCGGAGATTACAATATGTATGTGGAAGTGAAAGACGACAAGGGGCTGTCTACCAAGAGCTCTAACGTCAACGTATATGCGGGAAATGAAGCGCCTAAAGTGACGATTGAACTGGAGAATGGGAACACATATATTCCAGGTCAGCCTGTTAAGTATAAAGTGTTGGTTAATGACAGGGAGGACGGAACGAAGATCGATCCGGCAAACTTGTTTGTAAAGGTTGACTATATCAGTGGCATGGATAAAGCACAGGTGGTGGGTCACCAACAGGTTAGTGCTTCGCTGGAGGGCAAGGCTCTTGTTGAAAGCAGTGATTGCAAGACCTGTCACAAGCTCAATGAAAAATCCATCGGCCCTGCTTATACGGCAGTGTCCAAGAAATATGCAACCAATCCAAAGGCCACAGATTACCTGGTGGGCAAGATCATCAAAGGCGGAGGTGGCGTTTGGGGTGAGACGGCGATGCCTGCACACCCGGATCTGAAAGCCGGCGACGCAAACAAGATTGTGAACTGGATCCTGGGATTAAGCAAGCCACAGGCAAAATCACTGCCTGCACAGGGAAGCATTACGCCGTCTGCTAAAGACGTGGATGGTGGTAAAACCATGCAGATCACTGCCAGTTATACAGATAAAGGAGGCGCGGGCCGTAAGCCACAAACGGGCGTTGAAGCCGTGTTCCTCAGTGGGCCAGTGTTAACGCCGGCATCCATCGTACAAAAACAAGACATCAACGTGATGGAGTTTGCCGGCAGGCAATTCATGATGGCTACTGGTGCTTCCGGATGGATGGCCTTCCAGGTGGATCTGTCAGGGATCAAGACGCTTGAGTTCGGTTACAGTGGACAGGGTAAAGTCACCAAAGGTGTAAGACTGGAAGTATTTGCGGAAGACGTGACCGGGAAAAAGATCGGTGAAGTATTGATCGATAAGATGCTTGCGATGCAGGACAACCGCATAACGATGGAGGTTCCGCCGGGGACCAAAACAAAACGGTTTGTGGTAAAAATATCAAAGGTTGAGGGCGAGGAAGCGACTGTTGTCCTTACGGCTATCTCGTTGAAATAAGGTAGTTATTCTGTTTTCAAGGTGGAAGGTGGAAGATGGAGGACGTTCTTCAACCTTCCACCTTCCACCTTCCACCTTTCTTACGGCCAGCGTTTATATTGACAAGAAAAACAACCATCAGGATCAAAAGTCCTCCAAACTCACGGGTTTCCTCGATCCAGGGTTTTTCAGCTTTCATAGAGGTGACAAGACTTTCCGCCGCGTGTTCATTGGCCCAGGAAAGGACGCCGTTCTTATCCAGCAACAGGTAAACGGCATAGAGGCCGTAAAGGCCCAAGCCAAGCCACATCAGTCGTTTGTGATAGACTCCTTTGTAGGCTTTCCAGCAAAGGAAGGCCGCAAACAAATAGATGGGAATCCAGAGAAGAGGGTCAGGATCATTGTATTGCAACCCAGCGAACAGGATAAAGAGGAAGGTGAAAATGAGGTTGAAAGACTTCATGGGCCGAAAGTAAAGAGAAACTAGTCTTGAAAAGTTTTGAGGGTCCATGCAGCAGGTACAAATAGTTTACTGTCATCATGATCTTTGGATGAAAGCAAAGCACTTTCATAGCAATTCACTTACAACGCTTTACAATTACTTACTGGGGAATACCAAATGTGTATTTACTACACATAAGACAATTTTATTTAAAATCTCTTAAAAAAACTTTAAATTTTCAGAGCAAAATATCTATTTTTAAAAATCTGACAAAAAACGATTTAGCAAAGGATTTAAATTTTAACCAACTCTAACTGTGTTGTCTTATGAAACAAAAACTCCTGAAGGGCATGGGGAAGGCGATCCCAATGCTCATTCTAATGATGCTACTCTGTACCGTAGCATTTGCCCAAAGAACAATCTCGGGAAAGGTCACAGGTCCGGATGGTAGTCCCGTCGCGGGTGCTACAGTTGCGGTGAAGGGTGCTTCAACAGCCACTTCCACCGGTGCTGATGGTAGCTTTGTGATCAATGCTCCCAATTCATCGGTGCTGGTGGTTTCTTACATCGGGTTTGATGTACTGGAAGTATCCACTGTCGGCAGAACAGACTTTAACATCGGTCTTAAGGAAAGAACCAATAGCCTCAATGAAGTTGTGGTTACCGGTTACACGTCCCAGGCCAAGAAAGACATCACTGGTTCAGTAGCAGTTGTGAATACTGCTGACTTGAAATCTCAACCCGCAGGTAATGCTGAGCAGCAGCTTCAGGGTAGGGCTTCCGGTGTTACAGTAACTACCGATGGAAGGCCTGGTCAGGGTGCTTCAGTTCGTATCCGTGGTTTTGCGTCTTTCTCTACAGGTAACGAACCCCTCTACATTGTGGATGGTGTACCTACCGGTGGCATTAGCGGTTTGAACCCTAATGATATTGAGACGATGCAGGTGTTGAAAGATGCGGCCTCTGCATCTATCTACGGTGCGCGTGCCTCTAACGGTGTAATCATCGTGACTACCAAGAAAGGTCGTCAGGGTGGTGCTAAAGTTGCGTACAACATGTACTACGGTACTCAGAATCCAGGCAAGGGCTATGACCTCCTGAATTCTCAAGAGTATGCAAATGCGGTATGGGGTGCTTACAAGAACGCGGGCCAAACCCCTCCTAACACGCAGTATGGTAACGGTGCAACACCCGTTTTGCCTGATTACATTCTGCCTGGTGGCAAGAAGATCGGCGAAGTGGATGAGAGCACGTATAACCTCAACCTGGACAACGTGAACGGTTCTACACTGATCGTGAAAGCGAACAAGGAAGGAACGGACTGGTACGATGTCATCACAAATAATGCTCCAATCATGAACCACAACCTTACCGTAAGTGGTGGTGCTGACAGGAGTCGTTATATGATGTCATTTGATTACTTCGATCAGAAGTCGATCATGGCCTTCAGCTTCTACAAGCGTTATTCTCTTCGTGTGAATACTGAATTCAACGTGAAGAAGAATATCAGGATCGGCCAGAATTTGCAAGTTTCTACAACAGAACAGAATATTTCCGGTAACAACTCAGAAGGTTCTGAACTTGGCTTTGCCTACAGGAACCAGCCCATCATTCCAGTGTTTGATATCGCTGGTAACTACGCTGGTTCAAGGGGTCCAAACCTGGGTAACTCAGGTAACCCCTACGCAGTAAGGGAAAGGGCAAAAGATAACCGCGGTCAAAATCTGGGAATATTTGGTAACATCTACGCAGAAGTTGACTTCGCCAGGCATTTTACAGCACGTACAAGCTTTGGTGGTCAATTGAGCTATGGTAACAGCTACGGCTTCAACTTCATTACATATGAAAACGCCGAGAACAATACCAACAACAGCTATAATGAAAGTTTCGACAGGTTCCGTCAGTGGACCTGGACCAACACTTTGCAGTATAAGAACAGCTTTGGTAAGCACGATATCGTTGCATTGGCAGGAACAGAAGCCATTGAAGAATGGGGACGTTCTATCTCTGCCGGCCGTGCAGGTTACTTTATCCAGGACCTGAACTTCAGGGCTGTGAATAATGGATCTACCATTACCAACGCTTCAGGCGCTCCTTATAACCCATCATCTTTGTTTTCTCTCTTCGGAAGTGTTAACTACACCTTTGCGGATAAGTATCTCGCGAGCTTTACCATTCGTCGTGACGGTTCTTCCCGTTTCGGTCCCAACAATCGTTATGCGATTTTCCCTGCCTTCTCTGCAGGCTGGAGGATCTCACGTGAAAATTTCATGAGAGATGTGAAATGGATCACAGACCTGAAACTCCGTGCAAGCTGGGGTCAAATGGGTAACCAGCGTATCAATCCTGCAAATGCTTACAATGCGTTTGTTGGTCAGCCTGGTTCTTCCGGATATGACCTGAATGGTTCTTCTAACTCAGTTGTACCTGGATTCCAACAGTCTTTTGTGGGTAACCCCGATGGTAAATGGGAAACAAATACCACAACAAACATCGGTTTTGACGCGACATTGTTCGGCGGCCGTACCGAAGTTATTCTGGAGTGGTATAATAAGAGTACTTCTGACCTGCTGTATCAGCTGCCTGCTTTGGCTACTGCCGGTGCCGGTGCTGCCAGCAACCCTGCCTTCTTTAACGTAGGTAGCATGAAGAACACAGGTATTGACCTGATGATCACCCAGCGTAATCTTTTGGGTTCAAAATCTAAGTTCAATATTGACGGTACTTTCACGTTCACTACTTATAAGAACGAGATCACTAAGATTGCGGACAACATCGATTTCTTCGATTCACGCGGTTCAAGGATCGGTAACTGGTCAAGGAACCAGGTGGGTAATCCTATCTCAGCTTTCTTCGGTTACAAAACTGCCGGCCTCTTCCAGAGTGCTGACGATGTAACGAAGTCTGCTCTTCAAGATGGTGCTGGTCCTGGCCGCTTTAAGTACATGGATATGGATGGTAACGATACCATTAACGACAGGGACAGGACTTTCCTTGGCAATCCAAATCCTGACTTTACTTATGGTCTTCAGTTGAACGCACGTTATGGTGGTTTCGACCTGGGTATGTTCTTCTATGGTGTTCAGGGAAATGATGTTATGAACTACGTAAGGTGGTGGACTGATTTCTTCCCTTCATTCCAGGGTAACAAGTCTAAAGATTTGCTGTACAACTCTTGGACGCCTACCAACACTACGGCAAGGACGCCTATTAACGAAAACGTTTCGAATTTCTCAACCAATAACGCCGTTAACGATTATTACATGGAAGACGGTTCCTTCTTCAGGTTGAAAAACATAACGCTTGGTTATACGCTTCCTACGAATCTGGTAAACAGGGTGAAGATCGACAAAGCAAGGATTTACTTCCAGGCTACTAACTTGTTCACTATCACTAAGTATACCGGTCTGGATCCTGAAATCATCGGTGCATCTGACAGAGAGTTAGGTTTTGACGAGGGTATTTTCCCAACCGTTAAACAATTCTTGGTTGGTCTGAACATAAACTTTTAATTCGCTGAACTGTTAATCTTTAAATCATTTTAATTAATATGAAACGAATAACCTATTCAATACTATCCTTGGCCGCGATCGGAGTGATCGGCTGGTCATGTAGTAAGAGCTTCTTGGATAAGAAGCCTCTGGGTCAGCTTGATGCAAACACGCTGGCTAACAAGAAAGGTGTAGAGGCGTTGCTCGTGGGTGCCTACTCTGTGCTGGATGGTTTCATCAACGGTGGTGGTATCTTCCTCGGAGGCTGGCAGTCTTCTGGTACAAACTGGGTTTATGGTGCCGTAGTGGGCGGTGATGCACACAAAGGTTCCGATGCCGGTGACCAGCCAGACATCATCCCTATCGAGTCTTTCTCCTCAACGCCAACCAATGGCTACTATGAGCAGAAATGGGCTATTGCTTACGAAGGGGTGACTCGTTCAAACTCCGTATTGAAGCAATTGGCTGCTGCCACTGATGTATCTGAGGCGGACAAGAAAAGGATCACTGCTGAAGCACGTTTTCTCCGTGGCCACTATCATTTTGAGGCCAAGAAAATGTGGAACAACGTTCCTTGGATCGATGAAGCGGTTACTGATTTCAACGTAGCCAACGCTACAGATATCTGGCCTAAGATCACTGATGATCTGAAGTTCGGATACGACAATCTTCCTGCTGTTATGCCTAACAAAGGAAGGGTAAACAAGTGGGCAGCTGCAGCTATGTATGGTAAAGCACTTCTTTTCCAAAAGAAATTTGCTGAAGCACGTACTGTTCTCCGTGATGTATTTACAAATGGTACAACCGCAGATGGTCGTAAATATGCACTGCTGACTAAATTTGCCGACAACTTCAATGCAGAAACCAAGAACTCTACTGAGTCTGTGTTCGCAGTACAATACTCTGTGAACGATGGAACATCAGGCGGTGATAACGGTGGCTGGGGCGAAGTGTTGAACTTCCCTTACACCGGTGGTCCTGGTACATGTTGCGGTTTCTTCCAGCCTTCACAGGACCTCGTAAACGCCTTCCAGGTGGATGCGGCTGGTCTGCCTGATCTGGACAACTATAACAAGCGCGAAGTTAAAAATGACCAGGGTGTTGCTGCGGGTGCTTCTTTTACTGTTGATACTCAACCATTAGATGCTCGTCTCGACTGGACTGTTGGTCGCCGTGGTATTCCATATTTGGACTGGGGTCTGCATCCTGGGGTGACCTGGATTCGCGACCAAACTTATGCTGGTCCTTATGCTCCAATCAAGAATACTTATTACAAAACGCAACAAGGTGTTTTGACCGATAAAAACTTCTGGACTTCCGGTGTTACTGCTAACAACTACACATTGATCCGTTTCGCTGATGTGATCCTGATGCTGGCTGAAACTGAAGTTGAAGTAGGTACATTGGAAGAAGCTCGTCGCCTCGTGAACCTGGTTCGCGCAAGGGCTGCAAATCCATCCGGATTTGTACAAGGTAGTGCTGCTACTTATCGTGTTGGTTTGTACACTGCACCTTGGACAGATAAAGCTGTTGCTACAAAGGCAGTGCGTTTCGAAAGGCGCCTGGAATTGGGTATGGAAGGTCATCGTTTCTTCGACCTCGTACGTTGGGGTATTGCTGAGCCTACGCTCAACACATATCTTAAATATGTAAGTGGTCGTCCTACAAATGGATGGACTCCTCCAATGAACAAAAGGAACTTCCTCGTGAATGCCAACTTCACTGCTGGTAAGAACGAGTACTTCCCCATTCCTCAGAACCAGATCGATCGTTCTTCAAAGGATGGTACACCAACCCTTAAGCAGAATCCTGGTTTCTAATAAAAGAATAGTTCTTACATTTTCAAAGGGGCAGCGGTTACGCTGCCTCTTTTTTTTTACATTGTACTCCATTTTGTAAATGCATTGAACATGAGAATTTTGACGGTGTGTATGTGCGTGATCTTGCTTGCCTGTAATGCCCGAAAAACAGTATTTAGGCAGTTGGACGCCTCCGATACAGGCATAGATTTCAGCAACACGATCACTCAAACAGACTCCATCAACATCATTGACCAGGAGAACGTGTACAATGGTGGGGGCGTAGCTACGGGAGACTTCAACAATGACGGTCTGCAGGATCTTTATTTCACCGGCAACCTGGTATCCAGTAAACTCTATTTGAATAAAGGCAAATTGAAGTTCATGGATGTGAGTGCCATTGCAGGCGTGGAAACCAAGGGCAGATGGGCACGCGGTGTGGCTACGATTGATATCAATAACGATGGACTGCTGGATATTTATGTTTGCGCTACGCTGAAGAAGAAGCCCGAGGACCGGGAAAATCTGTTGTATGTCAATCAGGGAGTGAACAAGGAAGGCGTTCCAACATTCAAAGAAATGGCGAAAGCATATGGGCTGGCAGACAATGGCCAGTCTACCATGGCCGCGTTCTTCGACTACGATAATGATGGGGACCTTGATTGTTACATCGCTACCAATGAGATTGTTGAGGGAGATTTCCCGAACAGGTTCAGGCCCATCATCAATGACGGTACACATGCGAATACGGATAGGTTGTATCGGAACGATTGGAATGATTCACTCAAGCATCCGGTGTTTACCAATGTGTCTAAAGAAGCCGGGATCACCTGGGAAGGCTATGCGCATGGCCTGAATATCTGCGACATCAACCAGGATGGCTGGAAAGATATTTATGTCAGCAATGACTATATCTCCGGGAATGAACTGTACATCAACAACAGAAATGGAACCTTCACCAACAAGGTGTCCGACTATTTGAAACACTCCTCGGCAAATGCGATGGGTAACGATGTGATAGATGTCAACAATGATGGCTTATCTGACATCATTGAGTTGGATATGAATCCGGAAGATAACTACCGGAAGAAAATGATGATGAATCCAAACAGCTATCAAACCTATCAGAATACGGACTATTTCAGCTATCCCTACCAGTATGTGCGCAATGCATTACAGATCAACCTGGGTAATGCCATCGGTGTAAATGATTCCATTAAGCATCCGGTATTTGCGGAAACAGCATACTTCTCCGGTATTGCAGAAACGGACTGGAGCTGGACGCCATCCGTAGCCGATTTTGATAATGATGGATTGCGGGATATCATTATCTCTAATGGCTTCCCCAAAGATGTAACCGATCATGATTTTGTTGCTTATCGGGATGAAGCCTTTATGGTTGCTTCAAAGAAGCAATTACTCGACCAGATCCCGGAAGTGAAGATCAATAACTATGCGTTCCGGAATACTGGTGGAGCAAGATTTGAGAATACAACACTGGCTTGGGGATTCGAAACACCCTCCTTCTCCAATGGAGCGATCTATGTTGATCTCGATAATGATGGAGACCTTGATTATGTATGCAATAACATCAACGACAAAGCATTCGTATATCAGAACACATTGAATGATAAAGAAGAGACCAAGTCCAATTTTATCAAAGTAAAATTGAAAGGCGATACCAAAAACATCAACGGTTTAGGTGCCTGGGTGGAGCTGTATGCAGATAGTACAAAACAGGTGTATGAAAACTCGCCGTACAGGGGTTATCTCTCTACGGTTGACGACATCATTCATTTTGGTTTAGGCAAAGCTGGAAAGATTGATTCTTTGATCGTGAAGTGGCCCGATGGAAAAATGCAGACCATCAAAGAACCTAAGATGAATGCATTGCTGACGGTATCTGTGGTCACGGCTGACCAAACATATAGCTGGAATCTTGATGCAATAGATACCGCTGCATATTTCCGGGAAGCGAAAGGTCTCCTTGATTTTGTACAGCAGGAAAAGGATTTCATCGATTTCAATATCCAGAAACTTATTCCACATAAGATGTCGCAGTTTGGACCTGCACTGGCCGGTGGCGATATCAATGGAGATGGGCTCGATGATGTGATTGCCGGAGGATCCAAAGGGAACAGTCCTGTGGCTTTTTTACAACAGAAAAACGGAGTTTTTGTCGGAAAGAAAATGATGACAGATGGACTTGAAGTGACCAAACAGACCGAGGATATGGGATTGTTGTTGATGGATGCTGATCTGGATGGGGACCTGGATGTGTATGTGGCATCAGGTAGTTACGAGAACCTGCCCTATACACCGATGCATCGGGATTGGATATACATCAATGACGGCAAAGGAAATTTCACACCGGATACTACAGGGATTCCGATCAATTATACCAGTAAGAGTTGTGTAAAAGCGGCGGATATTGACCAGGATGGGGATCTGGATCTGTTCCTGGGCGGACGCGTTTATCCTGGTTCCTGGCCCAAGCCTGTGAGTAGTTTTATTTATCGCAATGATTCAAAGGATGGGCAGGTCCGGTTCACGGATGTTACAGCCATTGTTGCGCCCTCATTAAAAGATCTTGGGTTGGTATGTGATGCTATATGGACAGATACCGATAATGATGGTTGGAAAGACCTGGTTTTGGCGGGTGAGTTCATGCCTGTTACGGTACTTCATAATGAAAAAGGGAAACTGAAAGATATCACCGCGGCCACTGGCATATCAAATTACAAAGGTTGGTGGAACAGTCTTGCCGCCGGTGATTTCGACAACGACGGCGATATTGACTACATCGCCGGCAACCTGGGTTTGAATACTTTTTACAAAGCCACTGAGCAGGAGCCCATGGTTGTGCTGGCAAAGGATTTCGACAAGAATGGTTCTTATGATGCGATTCCCGGCGTGTATATTAAAGACGTTGCCAATGGCAATCGCAAATTGTTTCCTGCACAAACCCGGGATGATATGATCAAACAGATCATCGGCTTCAGACAAAAATTCCCAGCCTATAAACCCTTTGCGAAGGCTACCCTGAAAGAGATGTTCACAGCGGAGGAGATGAAGGATGCAATAGAATTCACGGCCAACTACATGCAATCTGCGTTCATCCGTAACGATGGCAAAGGGAAGTTCAGCCTGCAACCGTTGCCTGCCATGGCACAGTGGTCTATGATCAATGGTATTGCGGTAGATGATGTAAACAATGACGGCAACCTGGACGTATTGGCGTCCACCAATGACTATGGTACAGAAGTAACGGTGGGCCGATATGATGCGCTGAATGGCCTAGTATTGTTGGGCGATGGCAGCGGAAACTTTTTCCCTGCGTCTATGATGCAATCAGGCATTTATTTACCTGCAGATGGCAAAGCCATGATCAGGATCATGCAGCCAAAAGGAAATTATCTTTTACTTGCAAGCCAGAATAAGGGGCCGATGAAGTCATGGATTCCAAGGGATCCGGGAAAGAATGTGAAATTGTCATTGACAGATGACATCGTGGAACTCACCCTTCAAAATGGAAAGAAGAGACGGCAGGAGGTGTACCATGGTGATGGATTTTTATCGCAATCCACCCCTATGGTAAAATGGAATGCGATGGTGAGATCCGTTGATGTGATCAATAATAAGAATCAAAAAAGAACATTAGAACCATAATTTTTCTGCTATGCGTTTGTTGACTGCTGTCCTGCTTCTCTTATTGGTGGCCTGTAATTCAATTTCCGATAAACCAGCATCAGGTGCCTTGGTAAAGCGAGATGCGGAGCTAGTTCATCAGTCAGTCAGGCGGTTGAATGATATCGTGATTTACGAGATATTCTCGCCTCCCGTGGCTTCCAGGGTGTATTCGTATTCCACATTGGCACTGTATGAAGCAGGACGATGGTCTGATTCAACCTATCCTTCGCTGACGTCCCAGTTGCATGGCTTTCCTGGTATGCCCGTACCCGAAACTGGAAAGACCTATGATTTCCAGGTAGCAGGCGCAAAAGCCTTTTTCAGCGTGGTGAGGAAACTCACCTTCACCAAAGACTCCACGCGTATAACCGAGGAAGCTGTGTTGGCCAAAATGAAGGAAGGCCTGCAGGACGAAGTGTATGAAGCTTCTCTGGCCTTTGGAGACAAGGTTTCTGAAGCTATCTGGCAAAGGGCCATCAAAGACAATTACAAGGAGGTGCAGGGTATGGCAAGGTATTCACCTTCTGACAAACCGGGCAAGTGGAAGAATACGCCTCCTGATTATCTTGATGCCATTCAGCCCTTCTGGACTAAGATGATGCCTTTGGTGATGGACAGTTCATCACAGTTCAAACCAACGCCACCTCCTCCATTCAGTACAGATAAAACATCGACATTTTATCTGGAGATGAAACAGGTATATGATACCAGCAAAGTGCTCACAGAAGAGCATAAAACCATCGCCAGGTATTGGGATGACAATCCCGCAGCGGTGACACACAAAGGGCATATGATGTTTGCCAATAAGAAACCCAGCCCCGGTGGTCACTGGATGAACATCACGGCGCTGTCTTCCAAAAAAGTAAATCACGACTGGATGCAGGCATCCCAAGCCTATGCATTGGTTGCAGTTGCGATGTACGATGCGTTTATCTCCTGCTGGGATGAGAAGTTCAGGAGTGAATACATCAGGCCGGTCACGGCAATAAACGAGAATATGGACAAGAACTGGCAACCGTTGTTGCAAACGCCGCCATTTCCTGAGTATACGAGCGGACATAGTGTGGCCTCTGCTACCATTGCAGCCATGCTCACGAAGATATTTGGCGACAACTTTTCTTTCACGGACGATTATGAAGTTCCCTATATCGGGATCAGCAGAAGCTTTCCTTCCTTTATTAAAGCTTCGGAAGAAGCATGCATGAGCAGGTTATATGGAGGAATACATTTCCAATCTGCCATAATGAATGGAAGACAACAGGGGAGGGACCTGGGGGCGTTCATCGTCGGGAAATTGCAGATCAAGTGAGCAACATTAATGGCTGCAACCATTGATATTGCAGGTCTTCGTTTTTTTAATTTCCCGATAGTTTAACCAATGTGCGGAAACAATAAGTACCACGGCCGGGATCAGAAAATAAAGAAACTGCTGATGGAAGAACTGTTTGGCTCCTAAAAGCAGGATGCCTAATGAGAACATTGCCACTGGATAAAATTTATAGTGGTGTTTTTTATAGCCGTGCCATAAGGAGTAGACGCCAATAGCCATTGCCAACCCAATCATGAACAACTCAAAGGAGCCGTTGTTAATGATATTGATTCCAAACAAGGGCAGGCTGGATAAAATCAGGGGCAGGATGGCACAATGAATCGCACAAGCCACTGAAGCCGCAATTCCCAAAGCATCATAGTTGATCCTGATCATAGCGTGCAAATATACATTATATTTGCAACAAAGTTGCATTTACGATGCAGGTCAGGAAAATTTTCAGACCCGGGTATTAGCCATAACTTTGCGTCAAATGAGTAAGAAAGCAATCTTTTATCTGGTATTTTTTGCCGTATTGGTGGTTGGGTTTTACCTCGTTATGTCGAAACTTACCGACATGGGCGAGCCTAAAATGCCGGCTTTAAACACGGTGCAATCTTTCTCCTTCACCCGTCAGGATGGCCAGCAGATTTCAGAAAAAGATGTAAAGGGTAAGACCTATGTTGCGGAGTTCTTCTTTACCACCTGTAAAGGCATTTGTCCGAAAATGAACCGGAATATGGTAAAGGTTTACCAGGCTTTAGGAAAAGAAAAGGATTTTCTCATTTTATCCCACACTGTTGATCCGGACACTGATACATTAGCCAGGATGAAACATTATGCGGACTCTCTGGGTGCTGATGTTAAAAACTGGTGGTTTCTTACCGGTCCTAAGGCAGACCTGTATAAAACGGCAAGGGAAAGCTATATACTGGACGATCCCAAGAACAGCAGTAAGAATATTTCCGAGCAGTTCCTGCACACCCAGTTCTTTGCTTTGGTGGATAAGACAGGGATTGTTCGAGGAATTTATGACGGCCTGAAACAGGACGAGATTCAACAACTGATCAGTGATTCACAAATGCTATTGAGCAAGTAAAATGAAAGATGCACTGGACATATTAAAGAGCAATCATCTGAGTAACACAGATTCAAGAAGGGAGATCCTTCAGGTGTTTCTTCGTAGCCGTTCTGCGCTGGCACATCATGATATCGAGAAAAAAACAAGCGAAAAATTTGACCGTGTTACGGTATACCGTACACTACAAACATTTATCGATAAAGGCATTGTGCATACCATTCCTACTTCAGACAATGCCGTAAAATACGCGCTTTGCCGGGAGGAATGTTCGGAAGGTCACCATCATGATAATCACATTCATTTTGTCTGTGATTCCTGTGGAAACACAACCTGCCTGGATGAAACGGCCATTCCCCAGATCAAATTACCACAAGGTTATCGTCAAGAGAAAGTTAATGTTATCGTGAACGGTGTATGTAAAACCTGTAAGTTGAATTAGCATTTTTTTTGCAAATTCCCGATAATCAATGTCTTAACTTAACATCACTGGAGTTAGTGCGTTGGGTATAAAGCTATACCACGAAAATGGTATAGTTGAGCGTTGAAAACTCCCCTACATTCGTAAGGCAAAATTGATCATATCTCCCTTCAGATAAAATAGCTACTAATCAGAGCCTTAACCAAAGTCCCGGTGTTTTTACGCCGGGGCGTTTTTGTTTAATTAGCCAATTAGAAAATGAGGCAATG
>JBEISY010000247.1:0-4020 GCA_040375175.1 Chitinophagaceae bacterium | reverse complement strand
GTTGCAAAAACACCATGTTGAAGAGTTCATGGTCATTCAGAAGCCTTACCTCGCTCATGGGTTTTCATTGCAGGAGTTATCTTCAAAAACGGGCATTAACGTGCCAACCCTTTCGGCACTGATCAATAGGGAATATCGCATGAACTTTAATGACTTCATCAACCAGCACCGGGTTGCATACTTCAAGGAACTGCTGCTGAATGAAGATTACCATCGTTGGACCCTGGAAGCCTTAGCTTATAAAGCAGGTTTTAGTTCAAGGACCACCTTCATACGCGCATTCACGAAATTTGCATGCTGCTCACCAAGTCAGTATCTTAAAACGCTGAAATACAATTAATTTAAAGCTTTTGCTCAATAATCAATTGAGGTTAAAGCCTGATGGAAACGGTAGCGCCAAAGGTTCTGGGATTACCAAGGTGTACCCCCCCAAAATCATAGCCGTAGGCAATAAATGTGGTATTGCCAATGTTCCTGATCCATAAGTAAAGATCGACATTGCCGAATGTAGCCCCAAAGCGGGCATTCATAAGGTTATAGGCATCCTGGCTAATGGTGTTGGCTAAATCAAAATACTGCTGGCCGAAAAACCGGGCTTCAACCCTGGCGGATAAACTGATTTGCGAAGACAGCGGATAAGTATATTGTGCCACACCGATGGCCGTATATGCAGGGGTGAAGATTTGCTTGTTTCCTGAAAAATCGATGGCTTGTCCATCTTTTGGAAGGGTAAGTTCGGCGTATTTCGCATCAGTGAGACCCCCATTTAACACTAATTCAAACCCTTTTAACGGCGTTGCCGCAAATTCCAACTCAGCTCCTTTGCTGTTTAGTTTGCCCGCATTTCTGATGACGGTAACGGCATCAGGGAGGATGAGGGTTGGCGTCTGGACACTGTTGACAAAAGTGTAAAACAGGTTTGCGTTCAGCCGATAACGTTGGTTGTTCCAGGACTGTTTCCATCCCAGTTCAATGTTGTTACTGAATTCCGGATCATAGGGCGCCAATGGGGGCTGACTGGGATCGGAGCCCAAAGAGGTAAATCCACCCGCCCTGTATCCTCTGCTATAGATAAGATACATCATACGATCCGTTGTAAAAGAGTATTGCAGACCCACTTTGGGGGATATCGCTGTAAAATTCGCTGTTGCACTGGTGTCTTCCTGTGTTGGAAAGCTATTGCCTGCTTTTTCATACTCTCCTGAAACGGTAAGTCTACGACGCTCATAGTCGAACCGAAGCCCACCAATCAAATCCAGTTTTTTCATTAGGGACCAGTTGAGTTGGCCGTACGCCGACGCGCCTGTATTTTTCCCAAGATTGTTGGAGATGATGGTAAATGCTGAATCTGGCAGACCCAGGAGAGGGGCATCTTTCCCGAAATAGGTGCCTTGCCGGGTAGGGTTGTCTTGGTGAAAGAAAAACAGCCCGGCATTCCATCGGATTTTTTGTTCTTGCAGATCTCTGGATTGAAGCCTGAATTCCTGGGTGAACACTTTCACTTTGTTGAAGTTGTTGCCATAGTCATTAACAATGGCGATGGCATCAAGCGGGGAAAAGTCGCCATCAATCGGCTCATCATAGATTCTGCTATTGGACTGCCACGCACTGATGGATTGAAAACGAACTGCTCCGCTATTGTATTTCAACACCAACGAGGTGTTAAAGACATTATCTTTCATGGTGGCGATGGCATTCTGATTGAGCTGGAAAGGCTGTTCCAGGGCGGATGTCTTATCTGCATTCAACGGAAACGCACCTTGGTTTGCATTGTGTGAATGTTTTACATTAATCGTTGCTGAAAAACTGGCATTTGGCACATAGCTCAGATAGTAGTTGCCCATGAACCGTTGCTGCCCATCAAAGTCTTTACCAGTAAATTCATTGGTGTAATACCCGTTTCTTTTCTCATACAATCCTGCAGCACCGACGAAGAGTTTGTCTTTGATCAACGGTGTTTTCAATGCAAGCGTGTAGCGTTGCTGGTTATAGTTAGCGATGTTGGCTTCGGCATACAGATCTGTTGCATTCGTTGGTTTCTTGGTAATGATGTTGATCACCCCACCCATTGCATTTCTTCCATACAGCGTGCCTTGTGGCCCACGAAGAATTTCAATTCTGTCAACATCCAGCAATTGAGGGATATATGTGTCCAGGCTGAACTGGTTTACGCCATCGATGTATGTTGCCACTGCTTGCTCGTAAGATGTAGTGGTGATGCCGCGCACGGAGGTCACGTTCCGGTAGTCGCCGGAATTGGCACTATACAGGTTTGGAACGATGCCGCTGATCTCACGGATATCCCAAAGCCTGTATTCCCGGATCTGCCGGGCAGGTATGGTAGTAATGGCGGATGCTACTTTTTGTAGTTTTTCATCCTGTTTTTCTGCACTGACTACCAGTTCATCCAATGTTTGTGAGGAAGGAATAAGAATTACGTTCAGTGGCGTTGAAGTACTTGCTGCGGTTGCTGTCACCAGCTTTTCTGCATAGCCAACGGAGCTAATGGCAAGAGTGTAAGTGCCGGTCTTGGGAACAAGGAGAATAAAAGCACCATTGCCGTCAGTCACTGTTCCTTTTACGCCATTGAGCAACATAACAGAAGCACCCTGAATGAGTTCGCCTTGCTGATTGGTGACTTTTCCTTGAATGGAGAAGTTTGATTGCGCCTGGGTGGATTGAAGTAAGAAAAAGACGGATAAAAACGCTACTAAAGTTCTCATGTCATCAATTGGACCACAAATGTACCTCAGTGAAGCATTTCATCGATCGAATGTTGGCTTAGATCGTAGAGAAAATTTCCAATGTTCTCGATCGTCCGGTTGAGGAATATTTCACCCTTTTGGGGGCTTGCTTTCGAAGGATCTCCGGATCCGGTGTCTTTGGTGATCCTGGACCATGGCCGTTGCGTCCAGGCCCAACCCTGCGTGAAGCCATCCAGCTTAAACGATTTGGTGGCTCCGTCTCCGGCAGTATCCAGTGGCTGTACTAAATCAGGGGCAATAACCATCATCACGCTGGTTTCCATTTCATCTGCATGGTCTCCAGGGTGTTCAAAAATATCATGCTTGGGTGCAGATTGGTACCAGTTCACTACCGAGATAAACAATTGTGGAAACAGGCCAGCCAGCTCACGGATCATAGCCACAAACTGGTTGGCACCATGTCCATTAATGATGACCAGTTTACCAACTTTATGCTGTACCAACACAGCGCAGATATCTTTCAGGATGGCTAACTGGGTGGAAGGCATCATGTTGATGCAAAGGTTGATGTCTGCCTGCCCAGTGTTTACCCCAAAAGGGATTCCCGGTAAAAGGACCACTTTCGCTCCTTTAAACCATGCTCTTTCCACTGCACGTTCTGCAACATAGCAAGCCTGGTAATTGTCCGTGCCATAGGGGAGGTGGTAGTTGTGTGCCTCAGTGGCGCCCCATGTGATCACGGCCGTATCGTACGCGGTATGCTGGACGGTAGACCAATTTGCTTCGGCTAAAATGAAAGGTCTCGACATCGTTGATTCTTTTGTTAAATATAATTCTTGCGGTCTGTTAAATGATCATGATGCATTACCAACGCATCAAGGTTCTCTCCCTAAAATCTTACCCTAATACCTGTTCCTCAAGCCCCTTCCTCACTCTGTCTTCTTCTGGCAATGGACTTCAAAGAATTGATTGATACATTCAGTTCAAATCCGATGAGCAAAACAAGTGAATTGACAAATACAAGCAACATGAGGATGAGGATGCTACCAAGCGATCCATAAACTTTGTTATAGGATGCTATATTATTCACCCAGTAAGAAAATACATAAGTAAAAGCAATGATCAGGCAGGTTGCAAGTAAGGCTCCCGGCGAACTCAGCTTCCATTTTTTTTCTATAGCTGGCGCAAAGCGATAGATGAATGCTATTGAGAAAAAGACCATGAAGAAAGTAAGCCCCAGCCGTAGCACCTCTACAACCCAGTCCATCGACTTGCTTTTCAAGGACAGCCATTTTCGAAACAGTCCCAAAACGTT
>JBEISY010000062.1:0-7999 GCA_040375175.1 Chitinophagaceae bacterium | reverse complement strand
GGTAACAAAAAGCCGTATGACAGCAAAATCAAGGCTGTATGGTATCCCGAGAGGGCACGCAGGGGATTGCGAAGTTGGCTATATAAATCTAAATATTGGAGTTATTAACACTGAAATAGAATTTGATCTTTGGCTCGGTGCCAGATGGTCTCGCACTGATCTTGCTGCCGTCTGCCAACAAAAACTGGAGAACATTGCTCTTTGGCAGGTCTATCGTCCACTCCTCTCCTGTTGCAAGATTTTTACCTTTTCGATACTCGTAGTCCAGCAGCTGCACCACAGGTGATCCACCCAATTGTGCAGGCGGCTGCTGCCGGTAGCGTTGCATCATATCTGCGATCTGTTGCTGCCCGTCCATGCCTTTTTTTGTGATTGAGATCAGGTGTTCTTTGTAGTATCCATATTCAAGGTATAGATCGATGAGCTTCTCAAACAGGCTGCGGCCCTTGTTCTTTTCATACGCTGCCATTTCACATAGCAGGGCCACGGCGCTCACCGCATCCTTGTCCCGCAGACGATCTCCGATCATCAATCCGTATGATTCCTCTCCACCGATCACATAGTTCTCTGATCCTTCCTTAGACTTGATCAGTTCAGCGATCCATTTAAATCCGGTAAGCACGTTGTAACACTTTACACCGTTCTTTTCGGCAAACACATCGATCATATCTGTGGTCACAATCGTCTTTACCACCATGTCTTCCGGCTTGGCAATACCTTTTGCTTTGCGGGCTTCAATCATATAATTGAATGCCAATACAGCTGTCTGGTTTCCATTCAGTAAAACCCATTTGCCATTGAGGTCCTTTACGGCAATGCCAACCCGATCCGCATCTGGATCCGTTCCCAGCAGAATATCAGCATCAACCTCTTCAGCTTTCTTCAGGCCGATGCTCATGGCTTCACTTTCTTCCGGATTGGGGTATACAACCGTTGGGAAGTTACCGTCAGGAGTGATCTGTTCATCCACCAGGTGCACATTGGTAAATCCAAATCTCTTCAGCACTTCGGGCACCAGTGTAATACCCGTACCATGAATGGGGGTATACACAATCTTTAGATCATGCTGTTTGTCGATGACTTCCGGATACACGCTCAGGCCTTTCACCATTTCATAATAAGCCTCGTCCATGTCTTTTCCCACCAACGTGATATTGGCTTCACCGCCTGACCATTTCACATCTTCCACCCGGGTGATTTTGTCTACCTCCGTGATCACATTCTTATCATGCGGTGGCACCAACTGCCCGCCATCGTTCCAATAGGCCTTATAGCCATTATACTCCTTTGGATTGTGGGAAGCCGTGCACACTACGCCACCCTGGCATTGTTTATGGCGAATGGTGAAGCTCAATTCAGGTGTTGGCCGCAGGGCCTCAAAAAGGTATACTTTGACCCCATTTGCAGCCATCACATTGGCGGTGATCTCTGCAAACAAACGGCTGTTGTTCCGGCTGTCATGCGCAATGGCCACCTTAACGGTTTGCCCGGGATAGGATGCCAACAGGTAATTGGCATACCCCTGGGTAGCCATCCCCACGGTATATTTATTGATCCGGTTGGTTCCCACACCCATTAAGCCTCGCAGGCCTCCCGTGCCAAACTCTAAGTTCCGGTAAAATGCATCGGCCAGCTCCTTCGGGTTTTCGTCGGATAATTTTTTAATCTCCTTTTTCGTTTCTTCATCATAATTTCCGTTCAGCCACGCCTGAACTCTTTGCTCAATGGCAGCATCCATATTCTGTTGTTTTGCGTTTATAGAGTGATGAAGATATTGAATTTTTATTTTTGCGATGTTGACCAGATTTCTCATTATACCTCTTCTGCTCTTACACCTCGCCGTTACCGGGAATACACTACCTATTGGTGATACCGCTGTGCCGGATAAAAAAAAGGTGTGGATAGTGGCATCTGCCCAATCTGCACTTTGGGCAGGCTCTTTTGTGGCACTCAATAAAGCCTGGTATGCCGATTATCCCAAACAATCCTTTCATTTCTTCAATGATCTTCCGGAATGGCAGCAGATGGATAAGGCCGGGCATGTTTGGACGGCCTACCAGATCAGCAGAGTATCCGGAGACATCTGGCGGTGGACAGGTATCAATGAGCGAAAAGCCATCTGGCTTGGAGGCATCAGTGGAGTGGCCTACCAAAGTATCATCGAGATTCTGGATGGCTTTTCGGCGGAATGGGGGTTTTCCATGTGGGATATGACCGCCAACGTGATTGGATCTGGCGCATATGTGAGTCAGCAGCTGCTGTGGAAAGAGCAGAGAATAGCCGTTAAGTTCAGTTACCTTCCTTACCAATACCCAGCCGATCAACGGTCACGGGCAACCGAGCTTTTTGGTAGTGGGGTTGAAGCCATCCTGAAAGACTACAACAGCCAGACCTATTGGATCAGCGCAAACCTGCATAGCTTCTTTCCCCAAAGCAGGATTCCCCGATGGCTCAATCTCGCGGTTGGCTATAATGCCAGGGTGATGCTTGGCGGAAGGGAGAATATATGGACAGATGAAAACGGGCAAACAACAGACCGATCTGATGTAGCCCGCTACCGCCGTTTTTTTTTATCAGTGGATATGGACCTCACTAAAATACCCACTAAGAAAAAATGGTTGAAAACTGTATTCTCTGCCGTAAATGTGATCAAGATACCCGCTCCTGCATTGGAACTGAACACCAATGGGGGGATCAGGTTTCACGGAATTTACTTTTGATCAGGCCACATAGGCACCCGTAACCTGGTTGCCCTCCACTTCCACATATATGTGCTCATGTAGAAAAGTGGATAGGGAAAGACCCACATAATCAGGGTGAACAGGAAACTTTCGATGGCTGCGTTCCACCATCACCAGGGTCTGTACTTTCCTTGGGGAAAAGGACAGGATCGGTTTTAGGGCATAAGTAAGTGTTTTGCCGCTGTTGGACACATCGTCAACAATGATCACCACTTTCCCGTTTAGATCTATGTGTTGGTCGATCGAGATGGATTCATATTGTTTCTTATCGATGGTGATCGATATCAGTTCAATTGTTTTGGAAGAAATGCTTTGAAGGATCTCAGCGAGGTTTCCGGCAAGCACCACGCCATGTTCGCGGATACCCGCAAGCACCAACTGCTGTTCTTCCGAATTGTTTTCCAGGATCTCATAGGCCATGCGGTGCAATTTCTTTGCCGCAACATCACCATTAAGAATATAATTTTTGCCCGTTGTAGACATATCAAGGTATCTGGGACGTAAATTAGCAAAATGTAACCAAGGATTATGGAATTGATTCAGCAAATTCTCTTTGTTGTGGCTGCAGCCGGAGCCATCTACCTTTTCGCCCGGAAACTGGGTGAAATGCGCCGTAATATCAACCTCGGCAAACAGGATAGGCTGAACAATCAACCTGAGCGGCGTTGGAAAAACGTTCTCTTGCTGGCTTTCGGCCAGAAGAAGATGTTTGCAAAGCCCATGGTTGCCATCATGCATTTTATCATTTACGCCGGATTTCTGATCATTAACATCGAAGTACTGGAAATCTTTGTAGATGGGGTATTAGGAACCCATCGCGTATTTGCGGCCCCGTTGGGTGCGGCATACCCTTACCTGATCAATGCTTTTGAATGGCTGGCCGTAGGCGTGATCATCGTTTGTATCGCTTTCCTTTTCCGCCGGGATATCATGAAAGTAAAACGCCTCAACCAACCAGAACTCAAGGGATGGCCTCTCAGCGATGCACATATCATTCTGATCACAGAAATTGTTCTGATGAGTTTGTTCCTTATCCTGAATGCCTCCGATACGCTTTTACAATCAAGGGGTGTTGAGCCTTATGGCAATCATGCCACAGGAAATTTTGCTGTATCCCAATATTTGCATCCATTGCTGAACGGTTTAAGTGACGGGACGTTGAAAGGATTGGAACGGGGGTCATGGTGGCTGCATATCCTGGGTATATTTGCCTTCCTGAATTACCTCCCGTATTCCAAACACCTGCATATTCTTTTCGCTTTTCCGAATGCTTATTATGCCCGCCTTGAGCCGCAAGGTAAAATGGAAAACATGACGGCCATCCAGCAGGAAGTACTCTATGCCATGCAACCTGAACTGGCCCCCACGGATGGTCAGGAACCTCCCAAACGATTTGGCGCCAAGGATATCTTCGACCTTAGCTGGCACAATCTGCTGGAAGCATACAGTTGTACGGAATGTGGCCGTTGTTCATCCGCATGTCCCGCCAATGCCACGGGTAAACTTCTATCTCCAAGAAAGATCATGATGGACACACGCGATCGGATGGAAGAAGTTGGCCGAAACATCAAACAGAACGGATCATTTGTGGACGACGGAAAATCCCTGCTGCACAACTACGTTACACAGGAAGAGATCAGGGCCTGTACCACCTGCCAGGCCTGCGTAGAAGCCTGCCCCGTGTCAATCAGTCCGTTGGATATCATTCTTCAATTGCGAAGGTACCAGGCCATGGAAGAGTCCAATGTTCCACAGGAATGGACAGCCATGTTCAGCAATACGGAAAACAATTTCGCTCCATGGAAGTTTTCTCCGGATGATAGGGATGCATGGACTAAAACTAGCTAATAGCTAGTTTAGTCCGGAGATGCCGTCTTTACGGCGAAGCATACGCACCGCTTGGATAATCCCCGTGATCAGGAATATTCCTCCCAGGATCCATTGTACAATGTTCTGCTGGGCATCCAGGCGATCAACCAGTAACTTACCCCCAAAGATGAAGACGGTGAAGCCGACGAAGGTGCCGATCCCAATGCCGAGAATATAATACACATAGTTGTATCCATGCCTTACCAATATCCCTTTGCCCGTAAGCACCGCACTCCAACCAAACCAGAAAGGGATCTGCAGTGGATTAATGGCACTTAGGCCTGCACCTAACCAAAACCGATTGACGGAATTAGACAGGATGGGATTCGCTTTAAGTGTGGGATGCATGGCCGTATAAAAACTGGATACCGCCAGCACGAGGATAATGATCAGGGTCAGCCATTCCATCACCATCAGCAATTTCTTGTGCGCTCGGAACCAGCCCATCGCAACAAGGGTCATGCGCACATAGATCATTTCAACCAGCAGTGCACCAAGTGCAAACAAAACGGCGGGATAATATCCATCGGTTATCGCTATTTGCATGGCAGACATATTCAACGTCCCCATGGGTAGCGCACCCAGGAAACTGATGAAAAGGCCTGTCACAAATAATCTGAACATGGATTGAAATTAACGCAACTTAGTCAGACATGGCTGCCAGCTTCTCTGCGTCTGTATTGTCCTTGGTAAATATCTCCACGCCTTCCCTGAATGAAGGATACGAAACACCAAGTTTGTGATTCATCCTGGCGATCCTACACATGATGCCCCAATGCCGGATGATCTCCTTTACCGCAAAGAACAGTGAATGGCGGGGATCATACATATGGGTGGGTTCAGCACCAGCGCCATTCAACTCAATGATGACAAAGTTTTTTCCCGCACGCAAGTCGTCCCAGGATTTGAACCGAATATCAAACCGACCGAAGTAAAACCCGGGGATCCTTTTACTAAAGGCATCCACCACTTCCGTCAACACCGGATCGATCCTATCGGAATAATCGAGGAACTTTGAGCCCCTGGCATGATTTCCAAAAGGCGAAACGATCTTTTCCATACCTGCAGGCAATACCTCCTCCAATTTCTCCCGATGCATGTTCTCCAGGCTTGGAAGGTACATCACACCGCGCCGGTCATCTTTCAGCAACTGGTGCAAACTGTCTTTCCCATTACCCGTTACCGTTAGGAATTTTTTTCCGACAATTCCGGTGAGCCTGCCTTTGTGTTGATTGGGATATCGATAGTAAAATACCCCGATCTCCTCGGGAAAATCCACGTATTGCTGGATATGAAAATCAAGTGTTGCTTTTTCGGAATAGGCACGCAGTTCTTGATGCGAACGTAGAATTTTAACCCCACGCCCTTTTCCACCGATATCAGGTTTACCAATCAGGGGAAACTCCAATCCGGCAGCTGCTACATCACGCAAAACGAGTTCTGCAGCAGTATTTAACGAGAAATGTATAGTAGCTGGAATTAGGTCTGGTGGAAGAATGTTATGGATGTCTTTCTTGGACTCCCCGATCAATCCTCCATTTTTGATCGAAGGATTGGAAGCACTGAAAAAGAAGAAAGACCTTGTCCGCAGGCAGAAATAAAACCAAGCTGGTGCGGTCCAAACATAAACCGCCCAGAATGGCCAGTATTCCCAATGAAACAGTCGGATGAAAAACGGCCGGTGCAGTAATCGGTTAAACAATGGTACCGGGTTGAGCAGGTGAAAACGCGAGTTCACGCGCATATTTTTTCTCTTCGCGCAGATCATGGTACACCATCCTGGCTTTATCGGAACGGATTTCCAGGCCGGTTATACTCACGGTGAACACCTTCCCTGCCCTGTTCATCAGCAAATCATTATGGGCATCGCCTTCACCACCAAACCGGTGAAACGCCATGATCCTGTCCATTTCGTATGATCCGTCATCTGACAGCCATTGAACAAACCATGATGCACGTTTTTCCCTCACCTGATGTGTGTACAATGTTGATGAAGACCAGATATGAGGTTTCAGTGGATCCATATGCACACGGAGCTTATCACTACCGTCCCAAACACAAGTCAGCAGCTCATTTGCATCCCAGATCACCGCAGTGAATGGCTCCACATCAGCAAGCGAAAGATCGTTGAACGCAACCGATGGATGTTCACAGGCAAGAAGATCCAGCAGAATCAGTCCCCTGCTTCGGCGATATGGCGGATTGGGTTGGTGACCTTCAAATCCACCATTCAGGAGAACGATGGCATTACTGTTTTCATGAACCGCAATCCATGTACCACCACCATCGGGATCGCGTGGATACATTACCTTACCCAGGTGGTTGCTATAGCTATGGGGAACAAGGGCGAGGGAACGATATTGTTTTTCGTCTCGGTTTGACGTCAGCAGGATCCCGTCTTTTCCAGGCAAATAGGTTACTGTGCACATGTTCGTTTATGCTTCACCGTTGAAGAGGCTACGCCATAACCCTCAGGCAGCTCAATTTGCTTAAGTTCGCGTATGCCGATTCTGATCAACGCCATATGATGGATGGTGTGTTCCAGATTGTAAATGATCTCCCTGTAGTAATTGGTAGGTATCTGCAAAAGGGTTTCACTATGGTCATTGTAAAAGCCCTCCAGAACCAACGCTTTATCTGGCTTCTTGAATCCCTCAAAAATCAATTGCAGCGCAGCAAGCGCAACATCTTTTTTTGTTTCCATCAGGGGATCGCGTTTTCTCAATTCGTAGTTCACTGAACCGGTTTCATAGCCAAGTTCAAGGCATTGGAACATTTCAATGACATGCCGGACATGTTGTCCGATGGTTGAATTGGATAAATGCACACAGGGTTGTACAAACTCTTCCTGCGTCATCAATTCCAGGGAACCAGATAATTGCACTAAGGTATGGCGCACGGCTTCTTGCAAGGGCATCGTTTTGTTGGATAGATTTAGGCTAATCGCGCTAAAGATAATACATCGCTAAAATATTTGAACGCAGAGGCATACTATATTGGCCTTTCATCATAGATTTACGAAAATTTTCTTTATGCAGGTGCCTATGATGGCAGAATTAGTGGCAGAAGGTAAATCCCCGGACATCCTGTTCTGGGTAGGTTGTGCCGGAAGCTTTGATCAGCGTGCACAAAAAATAACAAGGGCTTTTGCAACCATCCTCCAGGAGTTAAAGATCAATTTTGCGATTCTGGGCAAGGAAGAAGCCTGCACCGGCGATCCCGTCAGGAGAGCAGGCAATGAATTCATGTTCCAGATGATGGCCTACCAGAATATTCATTTGCTAAACAATTACCAGATCCGTAAAATTGTTACCACCTGCCCGCATTGCTTTAACATATTGAAGAATGAGTACCCAGAGCTTGGTGGCCATTACGAAGTAATACATCAT
>JBEISY010000287.1:0-3559 GCA_040375175.1 Chitinophagaceae bacterium | reverse complement strand
TTTGAAGATCGGCGTATATGAAGGAGATAAAAAACTAAAGACCGCTGAAGTAACATTTATGGGACCCTCAAATTAGGGTAAGTGTTAAGGGTAAGGATTTAGCTCAAACACATAATTATGAAACTCAATTGGGGATATAAAATTGCGATCGTCTATCTGCTCTTTGTAGCAGGCATCATTTACCTGGTGGTACAGGCGAGCAGGCAAAACATTGACCTCGTTACGGAAAACTATTACGCAGAAGAGATCCAGTACCAGGAACGGATCGATGAGAAAAACAATACACAGTCACTCTCGGCTCCGCTGGAGATCAATGTGCAACATGGTGTGCTCACGGTTTCATTTCCGCAAGAGTTTGCGCAAAAAGTACTCAAAGGAGAAGTGCAGCTGTACTGTCCGTCCGATGCCAAAAAAGACCTCAGCAGGAACCTCCAGACGGAAAACAATAGGATGAAGATCTCCCTTCCGGAACAAAACCAGGGATTTCACCAACTCAAGGTGAAATGGGAAGCGGAAGGCGTGAAGTATTATTTCGAAAAAAATCTGATGCTTAACTAATGTGGATCGCATTCATACTGGGACTGGTCAGCTCTCTGCATTGTGTAGGGATGTGTGGCCCATTGGCGATGATGGTGCCGGGCGCAAAACCCGTTGCAGGAAAACATAACCTGCGTTCCATCGGCCTGCCCCTCTTGTACAACCTGGGCAGGGCTAGCACTTATGCTTTGTTTGGGTTGTTCTTTGGACTGTTGGGAAGAGGCTTTGCATGGTTTGGCTGGCAGCAAAGGATCTCCGTAGCACTGGGAATCATTATCCTGGTTAGCGTTCTGGTTCCCGGACTGGTCAAACACACCCACCCGGTTAACCAGGCGGTACAGCAAATCATGAACCGTGTCAGATCGGGTATGTCGGGGTTGCTTTTTCAAGGCAAACCTGGTTCTGTGTTTGCATTCGGATTGCTGAATGGCCTTCTGCCTTGCAGCATGGTATATATGGCACTGGCCGGCGCCATTGCTACGGGAGATGCCCTGAAGGGTGCTGGATTTATGTTTGTATTTGGCTTAGGCACCCTGCCTGCCATGTGGTCCGTCAGTGTTTTCAGCGGGCTGATCCGTCAGGAACTCAGGATCAAAGCCCGCAAGATCTACCCTGCGGTCATTGCGGTCATCGGTATTCTCCTGATTCTAAGGGGACTGAACCTGGATATTCCTTACATCAGCCCGGCCTTACACATAAGCCATTCTACCGCCATTCAATGCCATGATTAAGGTCATTTTTCCAAATGACGCCTAACATTGAAAGGGTCTGGGTAGCCTGATAGATTTGTGGTGTAAAGTTTCGCAAGGAACAATACGGATTGCCTATGGCAGTTGTCTTCATCAGAAGACCTGTCAAAGAGCCCTGATGTAAGAGGGATGCAGCAGGGCTTTCTTTGACAGCCTCTTAGGGCAACTAATAGTTAAGGCAGCTATTGATCATTGATAAATGTTTTGAACGATGCTAAAGCTGAAAGAAACACGAGAGAAGCTGGAACAATTCCAGGACGAAGCCGGGATGTGGTTGCGTACACTGGACTTTATCAAACAGGAGAATAACTTTCTGAAAAATCGTTTGTCTGCAGTGGTAGATAACCAATCAGACAAATCATTTCTTGCGCAG
This sequence comes from Chitinophagaceae bacterium, assembly GCA_040375175.1. GTDB lineage: Bacteria > Bacteroidota > Bacteroidia > Chitinophagales > Chitinophagaceae > Pollutibacter. The sequence continues at coordinate 1,900 of JBEISY010000287.1, read as the reverse complement.
GCAGAACACTTCCAGAACCAGTTCATCATCAAAGATGAGTTTATCGATGAACTGAAGCATGACGTGAATGAGCAGATCAGGGAGGTTAAAATCTATGGTATGAAAAATGCCGAACTGAACGGACACGCCAAATCTTTTTCAAATATGCAGGACAATCTGCGGGACCAGATGACTTATCTGGAAAAAGAGTTTACCAGTCTTCGAAATGAGTTCTATGCTTTCCTGACCAAACAAATCTTGTCCTGAAATTAGCTACTAGCTAGTAGCTAATTTAGCATTGAGGTGAGTTTCTTCTCGTTCATGATCACAATGTTACCGTCCTTGATTTCAATGAGTTTCTCACTCCTGAAATCACTCAGCGTCCTGATCAAAGATTCCGTTGCAGTACCCGCAATATTGGCCAGATCCTCCCTGGAAATATGAATGGAGAAATGCTCCTCTCCTGTCTTCCTATACTTTCGCTGGAGGCTTAACAGGGCATCCGCTACACGTTTGCGAAGTGAGTTGTACGCCAGCCCAAGTAACTGCTCTTCCCTTTCCGCAACATTATGGGCCAGCAGTTTAATGAATTTCTTCGTTACTTCAGAATTGTTGTTGATCAGGGATTCAAAATCGTCCCTGGGTATCAACGCAACCTCTGCATCTTCCATGGCTTCCGCAGATTCATGATAAACTGTATTCTCCAATAACGCAACGTAACCAAAGAAGTCGCCCTCAGAATATAAACCCACGGTGAGTTCTTTTCCATCATCATTTGACTTGAAGGTCTTCACTTTCCCTTTCACTACATAGAACATCCTTCCCGGATGATTGCCTTCTGTATAAATGACCTGCTTCTTTTTATAATGGTTGATATTTCGACCTTCAGAAAGATTCTTCAATGCATCCCCCTTCCCCAGGTCATACATAAACTCATGCACACCTTTGATATCTGAAGGATATTGCTTCCGAAGCAGTTCAACTTTTTTCAGCCTGCTCTCAATAGAATTGAGCAGTTCAATATCAGTAAATGGCTTAGTGATGTAATCATCCGCACCCATTTCCATGCCTCTGCGGAAATCACCACGCTCTGCTTTTGCTGTCAGGAAAATGAAGGGTATATTTTTCAGGTCTTCATTCTTATTGATGAGGTGTAATACGCCGTAACCATCCAGTACCGGCATCATGATGTCACAAATGATCAGGTCAGGCTTATCCTGCAAAGCTTTTTCCACGCCCACTTTGCCATTCTCGGCCGTAACCACATCGTAGTTGGCAAGCACGAGGATTTCAGCAGTGTTCTCCCTTACATCATGATTGTCTTCGATCAACAGGATCTTGTTCATAGTTAAATCTTATATTGAATTGGGTGCCTTTCTCAAGTTCGCTCTCTACCTGGATGTCGCCGTTCATCAACTCTACATATTTAGAAACGATGTGCAGCCCAAGCCCGGTTCCCTGGATATTCGTCACATTCTGGGCCCTGAAAAATCGCTCAAATAAATGCTTCCGGTCTTCATCAGGTATACCTAACCCGTAATCTTTCACACGTATTAAGATAGCATTTTCGGTGACTTCTGTATAGATATCTATCTGGGAATGTTCAAATGAAAATTTAATTGCATTTGAGATCAGGTTGATCAACACATTGCGGAAGAGGGAAAGATCAAGATATACTTTCTGAGGACCTTTATGCACGTAGTTGAACCGCTGACCTGGCTTCATGATGGTCTGCATTTCATTGCACACCAATTGGATCTGTTCACGGATATTGAAGGATGAAAAATTGGTCTGCACACGGCCCTCTTCAATGCGACCAATCGACAAAAACTCATTTAAAATATCGGTCAGGTTGTTCACGGCCGATTTTATTCGCTGGATGTGTTTGTCGCGTTTATCCTGCTCTTCAGCCTGTTTGTAT
>JBEISY010000223.1:0-4144 GCA_040375175.1 Chitinophagaceae bacterium | reverse complement strand
TGCTGATGTTGTTTGATCACCATCACCACTTCTTCTAATGAGGTATTGCCGGCCCTTTCTCCAAGTCCGTTGATGGTGCACTCGATCTGTCGGGCACCACTGATGGCTCCAAAAATAGAGTTGGCCGTGGCCAGTCCAAGATCATTATGGCAATGGCAGGAGAGGATGGCTTTATCGATATTGGGCACATGGTTGATCAGATATGCCATCTTCTCACCATATTGGTAGGGGAGACAGTATCCTGTAGTATCGGGGATATTCACGGTGGTAGCACCTGCTTTGATCACCGCTTCCACCACGCGTGCGAGATATTCGTTGTCTGTACGCCCCGCATCTTCGGCATAGAACTCAACATCGTCTGTATAATTCCTTGCCCACTTCACGCATTGTACCGCGCGTGCCAGAATTTCTTCCCGCGTACTGTTGAATTTAGCCTTAATGTGAAAATCAGAAGTGCCTATGCCGGTATGGATGCGCGGGCGTTTTGCTTTGTGCAAGGCTTCACCGGCGGCCTGGATGTCTTTTTCTACGGCTCTGCTGAGTCCACATACCGCTGCGTCTTTGATGACCGCGGAAATTTCGGAAACCGCTTCAAAATCGCCCGGACTGGAGATCGGAAAACCAGCCTCAATGATATCCACGCCCAGAAGTTCCAGTTGCAAGGCGATCTCTACCTTTTCATGGGTATTGAGCTTGCAGCCGGGCACCTGTTCACCGTCCCTGAGGGTGGTATCAAAAATATAAATCCTGTCAGAAGCCATACATTACTGGGTCTAGATAAAAAATAGCAGGCTGTGAACTTTGAATTGCTTGCCATGGATAAAAGAAAACAACAGCCTGCCTAAACGAATATATCTCTGAGAGGATTGGTTATCAAGTCAAAATCAGTTGTAATTTACACCCATCAACAAGAGGTTATTGGTTTATAAGTTATTAATAACCAGTAACTTAATAACATCCCACTATACGATGCCCAACCGCTCAAAAGATGAATTGTTCCAGCTGATTAAGTCCCTCGAAAAGGCTGAAAAGAGGAATTTCAAGCTCTTCGTGAAGCGAAATTCTGCCCAGGAGGACCTGAAGATCATCGTTTTGTTTGACGCGTTGGATAAAATGGAACAGTACGATGAGGAGTTCCTGCTGAAGAAGCATAAGACGATTCGTAAACAGCAATTGTCCAATCTCAAAGCTCATTTATACAAACAGATCCTGGCCAGTCTCCGTATCCTGAAAGACGATGATAACATTGATATCCTCCTGCATGAGCAGATGGACTATGCGCGGATCCTATATAATAAAGGGCTCTATAACCAGAGCCTGAAAGTGCTGAACCGGACCAAAGACCAGGCGAGGCAGTACAACCAGATCACGTTCTGGTTGCAGGCATTGTTTTTTGAGAAGAAGATCGAAAGCCTGCATATCACCCGAAGCTTCGAGAACAGGGCAGAACAGCTGGCCCGGGAAGTGAATGAACTGGACGACCGCCTCGTGATGGTGGGCAGGCTGAGCAACCTGGCCCTGCAGATGTACGGTTGGTATATCCAGATGGGCCATGCCCGGGACCGTAAAGATGAGGAGGCGGTCAAGGCCTTTTTCGAGAATCATATGCCCCCGGGTGCGGCCAACTATACCGGCTTCTATGAAAAGCTTTACCTGCACCAATGCTATGCCTGGTACGGATTCATCCTGCAGGATTTCCTGCTCTACTATAAGAGCTGCCAGCGATGGGTAGACCTGTTTGATAAGGAACCCTTCATGAAGAAAGTAGAGAGCCAGCAATATATCAAGGGCATGCACAACCTGTTGAATGCCCATTTCATGTTGCGCAACCATGGGAAGTTCAATGAGGACCTGCAAGCCTTTGAGCATTTCTATCGGTCAAAAGAGGCCAATCTGAACGACAATAACCGGGTGCAGACATTTGTGTACCTCTATATCGCCAAGATCAACAAGCATTTCATGGAAGGCAGCTTCAGCCAGGGCCTGAAGCTGGTACCGCATATCGAGGAGAAACTGGAGGAGCATGAGCTGCTGCTGGACCGCCACCGCGTGCTGATCTTCTATTATAAGATCGCCTGCCTCTATTTCGGTGCAGGACAATTTGAGCGGAGTATCGATTACCTGAACAAGATCATCAACTGGAAAGTGGACCTGCGGACGGATCTGCAGTGCTATGCCAGGCTGCTCCACCTCATCGCCCATTACGAGCTGGGCAATTACGAGATCATCGACTACCTCATCCGCTCGGTATACCGTTTTATGGCCAAGATGCAGAACCTCTCCGTGGTAGAGAAGGAAGTGTTCCGCTTCCTGCAGCAGACCTTCCATATGGACAGGGGCCAGGTGCGAAAGGCTTTCACCCAGCTGCGGGACAAGCTCATGCGCTACGAGGCCAACCCGCTGGAAAGCCGGGCCTTCATGTATCTAGACTTCATCTCCTGGCTGAACAGTAAGATTGAAAACATTCCTGTTCAGGAGGTGATCCGTAAAAAAGCTGCAGGAAAAGTAAGGCGGAAAATAAATTGAAGATCCTGTATAAGCCTCAGAACAAGTCTGATCAGGACTAACTAATATGTAGGCGATAACTATTTCAGTAGACTCATGCCAGCCGGCATTGGGCAGCTGATCAACCTGACCGTTCCCGAAGTGGGTGCCGTGGTGTCCTTCGTGCAAACCCTTCCCATGTGAAGGCAGGGTATCTGCACGTGAAATACGGACTGACCCTGCAAAAAAGATTTATTTGCATTTCATCAGCAAGATAATGTGCATCACCCACTCACTGGGCGGTGAAAAGTTGAAGACGGTATTCTTATTCACCTGGATGAGCTACAGTCACTATTTCCAAACAGAGCCGGTTTGCAGAGAAGGGGTTTACCATCCCGGTAATCGGGATCAGCATTGTTGGCTTTAATAATTAAGATAAAAAAATTACAAACGGCAATACTTTTTCTCCCCCAACGCCGTTATATACTCGTGTCTATCATAATTACATGATATCAAACTTATTAGGTATGGGCATTCCGCCATAGTCGTTAATGTTGATGGCACAAGTAAAGACATCCCTTTTGCCAGATTAATATTATTGAGGCATATTCCTCACATATTGATCAAGCTAAATGTCATATTTCGTAATTGAAAAGTATAAAATAGTAATTATTAAATGTCAAATTTCATTAGGTAAATGAATACGAATAACTTAAAACCCAGAATAATGTATAAGCATTTATTTCTCTTTTTCGCGATGCTGATATTATGCTCATTAAATGCCACGGTAAGAGCAAATAATTTATCGATCAGTGCACCCACAGTGGTTGGGTCAAACCTTCAGTTTACCATTTCGTGGAACAACAGCTGGAATGTCTCTACATCACCAAACAACCATGATGCGGTTTGGGTATTTATCAAACGTCAAAGCTGTACGGATAATTTGTGGACACATGCTTTAGTTAGCACCAATTCGGGTAATCACTCCGTTACCGGTGGTGTATTGCAGGTGGATGCTGTTGCTGATGGTATGGGTGTTTTTATCAGGCGTTCTGCATTGGGAAATGGAAACATTGCATCTGCAACAGTTACATTAACGCTGCAAACGGCTGCGAACGGTGTTGACAATTTCCAGGTACTTGGAATAGAAATGGTAAATATACCCCAGGGCAATTTTTTTATCGGTGATAACCAAAATGGTAATGGTAATGGAAGTGGTTCTAATAGTTGGGGCTTTAGAAATGTGTTGATTACCAATGCCATTCAAACAGCAGGTATCGGAGGCGCAGGGAATTATAAACAAAGTGGTAGTTGGGGCAGTACAGCTCCTTTGCCGGACACTTACCCATTGGGATGGAATAGTTTTTATAGCATGAAATACGAAATTAGTCAAGAGCAATATGTTTCTTTTTTAAACAGCCTTACTTTCACACAACAGCTTTCAATAACTGTGAATCCTGCTTCAGCAGTAGGTACTGTTGCTTTTGCAAATGCTACAAATTCATCAAGAAACCGCATAAAAATAAGAACATCCGGTGTTTCTGCGATCACTCCTGCTGTTTATGGATGTGATTTAAACAATAATGGAGTTTTTAATGAAGCAAATGATGGTCAAAATATTGCTTGCAATTGGTTGTCTTGGGCCGACTTAATGGCTTAT
>JBEISY010000296.1:0-3438 GCA_040375175.1 Chitinophagaceae bacterium | reverse complement strand
TGGGAGAAATGCCGGCAGGCGTTGTTGGACAGGAGGGCTAAGAGGGTGAGGCCGGGTTTGGACGATAAAGTACTGACCAGTTGGAACGCCCTGATGAATCTCGCCTTTAGCACGGCAGCCTCGGTTCTTGGTGATGCCCAGATCGGGCAGGTGGCGGAGAGGAACATGACGTTTTTATGGAACTGCAGGGAGAAGGCAGGGGAGTGGAGACATAGTTATAAGAAAGGGGAGTATAAGGTTGTTGCTTTTTTGGACGACCAGGCCTACCTGATTTGGGCCATGACCGGACTGTACCAGATGGGCGGGGATGAAACCTGGCTCAACCGGGCAAAGGTCATGATGGAGGAAGTTGATACAGCATATTCCGATGAAGAAGGCCGCTTCTATTACTATACTCAAAAAGGACAGACAGATGTGATTGTGCGGAAAAAAGAGATTTACGATGGGGCAACACCTTCCGGAAATGCTGTGATGGCAGTGAACGGATGGCGATTGGGGATCCTGACGGGGAACGAAGCGTGGAAAAACCGTTCGGGGGATATGGTAGACGGCGTATTGCAGGTAGCCACCCGGTATCCTACCTCATTTGGGGTATGGAGCAGCTTGTTGGCTGAGCTGGCGGCGGGTACCTTTGAGATCGGCATTCTGGGCCCGGGAGCAGATGAAAAGCGTAAACAGTTGTTGCTGAAATATTTGCCGTTTAAAGTAGTGCAGTCGGCCGAAAATAACCGGGAAGACCTTCCGTTATTCATGGGGAAAAAAAGCGGGCCTGTGGCGTTGGTGTACCTGTGCAGGGACTATGTGTGCAAGAAGCCTGTTGAAAGCATTGAGGAGTTGTTCCAACTGATTGAATCGGAATTGCCGGGTAAATCGGTTGCGGCACAATAAGGGAGAAAAAGATCCGTTATTTATGGAAGCGGATTATGTTCTGCTGACTTGTTAAATATTATATTAAGATTCAAAACACCTTTAATAGTCAAGGGAATATTAATTTATATTTGTCCAAATACCATCAATTCTTTTTATGAAAATGAGAAACCTTCTGTTCAACCTGGGAACGCTTCTGCTGGTGTCATTGCTGGCAGCAAGTTGTGGCAAACTGGGGAAATCCAAATCCAAGGGTTTACCGGATGATGGTCAGCTCCACGGGGTTGCACCGGGTGCGTCGTCAGACATGACGAAGCCTCCTGGTATGGTTTACGTACCTCAGGGAACCTTCCACATGGGTCCCAGCGATGAAGACGTAAGCTATTCCTTCACTGCCCGCAATCGCCAGATTTCCATCAATGGATTCTGGATGGATGCAACGGAGATCACCAACAATGAGTACCGTCAGTTCGTATGGGCTGTTCGTGACTCAATCGCTGCCACGATCCTGAATTACAAGAAGCCAGGTGGCGATGGTGTTGAAATCATCGATCAGGCTAAAATGAAAACACTTAAGTGGAGTGATCCCAAGATCATGGAGCAGCTTAACGCCATGATCGTTACACCAGATAACCGTGTGAATGGTAAAAAAGAGATCGATGCTGAAAAGCTCATTTACCACTCTGAGATTTTTGATTATAAAGAGGCATCACGCCGTGAGAATTCCAATAAGCCACGTTCACAATTCATTGTCAAGAAAGACGTGAAAGTGTATCCCGATACATTGGTATGGGTTCGTGACTTCTCTTATTCTTACAATGAGCCGATGTCTAAAAGATATTTCAGCCACCCTGCATTCGGGAACTATCCTGTTGTAGGTGTGAACTGGAAGCAAGCAATGGCGTTCTGCGAATGGAGAACAAACATGCTGAACGCTAATCGCGAGAAGAAGAAAAAGAACCTGGAATCTGATTTCCGTCTGCCTACAGAAGCTGAGTGGGAATATGCCGCACGCGGTGGACGCTCTCAGGCTCCTTATCCCTGGGGTGGTTATTACCTGAGGAACAAGAAAGGATGTCTGTTGGCTAACTTCAAACCCGGACGTGGTAACTATCCTGAAGATGGTGGTTTCTACACGGTAAGGGCTGATGGTTACTGGCCTAACGACTTCGGTCTGTACAATATGGCAGGTAACGTTGCTGAGTGGACTTCTTCCCTGTACTATGAAGGTGCTTATAACTTCCAGCATGACATGAACCCAGATATTCGCTGGAACGCAAAAGACAGTGATCCTCCCCGTATGAAGCGTAAAGTGATCCGCGGTGGTAGCTGGAAAGACGTAGGTTACTTCCTTCAGACAGGCGCTCGTAACTATGAGTACCAGGATACAGCCAAGTCTTACATCGGTTTCCGTTGTGTAGTTGATCTTCCTCCAACACCTTCCAAGAAAACAAAAGGTTAATTGGAATCGTCCCCCGAATTGAATACTTTAAAATAAAGAACATCATGCTGTGTATAGTAAGCCTTTGCCCAGCATGATATTCTCCGAATCCTAAAAAACAAAACCACAAAAATTCATCGTTATGGCAGGTACAAACAAACAAACAGACAAAATCGTTAACATCATCGTGTGCGTAGGTGCCGCGGTAGTAATCTTTGGTGCATGGGCCAAGATCCTTCACCAGTCTTATGCTGATGTCATGCTGACGGTGGGTCTGCTGACAGAGGCTGTAATCTTCCTCGTGTATGCATTCCTTCCCCCTCCCGGCCAGGAAATGGCTAAGCTGGCAGAAGCACTTCCTAAAATGACCGGTTCTGCAGGTAACCCTGCCCTGGCTTCTATGGATAAGATGCTTGCTGAAGCTGAGATCAATCCAGCAAACATGAAGCGTTTGAGCGACAACTTTTCAAAGTTCGGTACTACCGTAGAAAAGATGTCTGACATCGCTGACGTATCACATGCTACGGCAGACTACACACAAAAAACAAAAGAAGCAACAGCTGCACTGAGCACCATGAAAGATGCTTACCAGAATGCTGCTTCAACCATAGGCCATTTCAACAACGCCGCTGACAGCACCCGTCAGTTCCATGAGCAGGTTCAGACCTTGACTAAAAACCTGGGTTCACTGAACACGATCTACGAACTGGAGCTTCAGGACACCAACAATCACCTGAAAGCCATGAACGGTTTCTACAGCAATCTCGTAAACGCTTCACAAGCTATGCAGGGAAGTGCTGACGATGCGAAGAAAACACAAGAACAAATCGCATTGCTGGCTAAGAACCTGAGCAACCTGAACAATGTTTACGGAAACATGCTGTCTGCCATGCAAGGCCGCAACTAATCGTAGTGTTGAGTTGATTGAAAAACCCTAATCTAAATTTTAAATCCAACTAGAAATGGCACTACCTAAAGAACCGCGGCAGAAGATGATCAACATGATGTATCTCGTGTTGACCGCACTCCTGGCGCTCAATGTATCTGCTGAAATCATAAACGCGTTCAAGACCGTTGACAATAGTCTGTTACAGTCTAACGCTGTGTTAAACACCTCGTCCAGTTCAGTC
>JBEISY010000447.1:0-2051 GCA_040375175.1 Chitinophagaceae bacterium | reverse complement strand
GTGCTTAATCCTCCAAAGATAAAGGCTGTTTCAATAAAGAAACAGCCTTTCAAATGATATTCAATTGCCAGTATTATTTAGCAAAAGCGTGCTTGAGCTCCTCTTTCCTTGCAAACTCCACCACTGCCGCCTCGCCCATATGGCACTGGCCATTGAAGACTACGGTTGGTTCAATCTGTAGCTTACCCGCGCGGATATCGCCTTTGATGGAGGCATTACCCCGAAGGTTCAGGAGTTCCCGGACGGAGATCTTGCCCGTAACCTTGCCCATGATATCTGCCTGGAGGCCCTCCACATCGCCTTCAACGGAACCTTCTGCGCCGATGACTACGCGTGCATTGCCCTTGATGTTGCCACGCAGGATCCCATCGATCCGTACATCGCTGCTGCTGACGATATCCCCGGTGATGGTGGTACCGGTACCAATTAAGCTGTTTCCCTGAGATGAGGTAGACGTTTGTTCGGTTTTGGTTCTTCCGCTGAACATGTTCGTTTCTTTTTGTGGTTAATCAATCGGTGGATTTCTCGAGGTTCGGTACTTCTAAATGGGTTGTGTCTTTATTCGTTGGCAGGTCGCCGGTCAAAACCTTCTTCACATTGTCCCAGTAGGCGTCCCGGTATCTTAACTGCTGCTCCAGGGAATCCACGTGCACCTTCATGTTCATCATCTCCCGGCGTTCCGACTGGCTTCCATATCCGGGAATGTAATATTTCAGTGGCGTGAAAACGATCAGGGCAACTGTCAGCCCTACAAGTACTACAAATATGGTACTGAGAACTGTATATACACTCAACCGGTTGAGTTTGAAGGTGGCAACCTCCTCATACGTGTCATCGTTCATGATGACCAGCCTATACCTGTTCCTTAACCTTTGAAGTGTACCCTTCGGATCGATCAGTTTCGCCATTCACCTGGATTTATCTAATACGGCAAAATAATCCAATTTATTGTTGGGAAAACATACCCTTCTTTCATTTCCTGAAATAATATAGTTTTGTATCCTCCGTTAATACTTTAACATAAGGTACATATAAATCAGCCATTTCGAGTCTAACTTTACCCAAAACAGTATATCCTTTGATCAGGCCCCCCAGATCGCTCCAAGGCTGGTTGTTATGCATATGTTTTTTTACGCTTTTGTTGGACCTTCGGGCCCAGCCCGGGGCTTCTGTGACCAACCTGCCCAAACCCAAAAAATACGAGCGCCGCATCCTGGCCTCGGAAAAATCTGACCAGGGAAAGTTCAACCCCGTCAAACGCGCCAACCAAAACCTGAATACCCGGTATAACTTCTATTTCAATTCCGAGAGGAAGATGAACGATATCATGGCCAATGCGAAAAGCCAGCATCGGGACAATTACAGCCTCCTCCTCCCCTTTTACAACTATGAACTGGACGCCACGGCTTCGCAGCGCCAGGAGCTGGATTCCATCATCATGCGTTGTAATGATGCCATTCTGTTGCATGATCTGCGGAGCGACTGGGTAGACGATTGCTATCTCATGATGGGCAAGGCTTATTTTCTGCGAAAAGAATTTGATTCCGCGGCCATTGCCTTTCAGTATATCAACTTCGCGTTCCAGCCGAGAACCAAGGACGAGATGGGTTACAATAAAGTCATCGGTTCCAATGTCAACGAAACGGGCAATGTGTACACCATCTCCACCAAGGAAAAAAAGAATGTGATCAATGGCACCATCGGCCATACCCCCGCACGTAACGAAGCCATTCTCTGGTTGCTCCGCACCCTGATCCAACAGGAGCGATACAATGAGGCCGCAGGCCTGGTGGTCACCCTCCGGCAGGACGTCAATTTCCCTTCCCGCCTCAAAGCGGACCTGAATGAACTGCAGGCGCTGATGTACTATAACCAGGAGAACTATGACAGCGCCACGCACTACCTGGAACAGGCCCTGGATAATGCCGCCACGCCACAGGAGAAGGCCCGATGGGAATTTCTGCTGGCGCAGATGCATGAAAATACCGGTGAGCCGGAACAGGCTGATGACTGGTATGATAAAGCCATCGTTCATACCACGGACCCCATCC
>JBEISY010000059.1:0-8197 GCA_040375175.1 Chitinophagaceae bacterium | reverse complement strand
CGCCCCGCTCCGTTCCATCAAATTGAAACGCAAATTGAAGCTGATTACGATTTGCTTCATCCGTACGTACATAATCAAAACGGATCCTTCCACGCCTGAGCATAAACCTGCTGCTGGAATTGGGTGCGAAATCTCCCCCACTATAATTGACCGAACCTTCCCCATTGGTCCACTGAAACTGGGGCTGTAAATACCCGGAAATCCTTATGTGATTGAGGCGATCAATGGCTTGATAGGTTTTTTTACCCAATTCTTTCGTTGTATCGATCATATCCATGAGGAATTGGGCCCTGAGTGGAGCAACATACAATAACATCAATAATATAAGTAATCTTTTGCATATATAATGCCCCATGAATGGCTGTTTGCGACAGTTACAATGTTAAGGAATCATTACCTCCATGCTATGTTAAGGAATTATTAACTGTCGCCCAGCCATTTTCCGGTGCCCGGAGAGGTCTATTTTTGCCGAAATTTTGATGCATGGCCTTTAACACGATTCTGAAGATCTTCCTTCCCAAAGACCGTATTTTCTACACGATGTTTGAGGAATCCAGTGAGCGTGTGCTGGAGATGGCCAAGACTCTCAGGGAGTTGGTACTGGAAACGGATAAAAGTGCATGCAATGCCATCATGGCCAAAATTGAGGACCTGGAACACCAAAACGACGAAGTCACCCATAAGATCTTCACTGAGTTAAGCCGCAACTTTATCACACCCTTTGATCGTGAAGACATCCACTATCTTGCCACTGCACTGGATGACGTGGCGGACCATATTTATGCCGCGGGTAAAAAGATCATGTTTTATCACATCGATACAGATGATCAGGGGCTGCGGAAATTCGCCGACCTGATCATCCTCAGTACTGAACAGGTGAACCGTGCCGTGAAAGAACTCCGCAATATGAAGAACCTCCGTGAGATCACTGAGGCCATCGTTAAAATAAACAGCATAGAGAACCAGGCCGATGACCTGTTTGATCATAACATTGAGCGTCTCTTTGCTGAGGTGGATGATGCCAAGGAAGTGATCAAGATGCGTGAGATCTACCAGGTGATGGAAGACGCAACGGATAAATGTGAAGATGCAGGCAACGTGATTGAGTCCATTATTATTAAATACGCATAAGAGGCCGCACCCAGTGCCCCATGCCGAATGCCTAATGCCTCCACTATGACTCTTCTGGTTGTTATCATTATACTTGCGCTGGTCTTTGATTATATCAATGGATTCCATGACGCGGCCAATTCTATTGCCACGATTGTATCCACCAAAGTGCTGACGCCGTTTCAGGCTGTTTTGTGGGCCGCATTCTTCAATGTTGTTGCTTTTTTTATTTTTAGTGACCACAACGTTGCAAATACTATTGCTAAAACTGTTCATCAGGAGGTTATTACTTTGCCGGTAATATTTTCCGGGCTCATAGCAGCGATCATCTGGAATCTGCTGACCTGGTGGTTTGGGATTCCTTCGTCATCGTCACATACCCTTATCGGTGGCTTTGCCGGCGCTGCCATTGCCCACGCAGGTTTCAACAGCATTGAAGTAGATAAGATCACCAAAACACTGGCATTCATTTTCATAGCGCCATTGATGGGTATGGTCATCGCTGCGTTCATTTCTATTGTCACAATTATCCAGAACATCTGGCTCAAACTCGCCATTATCATCACATCTGTTTTTCTGACTGTCACTTTCATTCCTTTCAATCCCATTATCAAATGGGGAATGATAGTTGTTGCCGTCATTTTTATGCTGTCCTACATCGTGGATCATTTTCACAATCCGCCAAGTGCCTACAAGACGGGCAACATGTACAAACGCTTGCAATTACTGTCTTCAGCGGCTTTCAGCATTGGTCATGGAGGCAATGATGCACAAAAAGTTATGGGCATTATTGCTGCTGCACTGGTTGCGGCCGGTCAATTGGATGATATCAAGAACATGCCAGTTTGGGTACCAATAGCATGTTATGCAGCCATCGGTCTCGGAACTTTAAGTGGAGGTTGGCGCATCGTAAAAACCATGGGTACCAGGATCACCAAAGTGACCCCACTGGAAGGTGTAAGTGCGGAAACGGCCGGAGCCATCACCTTGTTCATGACAGAAAAAATGGGTATCCCCGTAAGTACCACCCATACCATTACTGGTTCAATTATTGGGGTGGGTGCTACAAAACGTCTCTCTGCCGTTCGTTGGGGCGTGACCGTTAACTTACTCTGGGCTTGGATTCTTACCATACCAGTTTCAGCCATAATGGCGGCAGTCGTTTATTTCATAACGAGGATCTTTAACTAAAAATGCTTTTTCAGTAATTTTTTATAATCTTCATGAGACGGTTGAACCCGTATTTTTGAAAGATGAAAGGAATAATACTTGCCGGAGGCTCTGGCACAAGACTTTACCCCATTACATACGCCATTAGTAAACAGATCATGCCGGTTTATGATAAACCAATGATCTATTACCCTCTTTCAACGCTGATGTTAGCGGGTATCAAAGATATTCTGATCATCTCCACCCCACAAGATTTGCCAAACTTTCAAAAGCTCTTCGGTGATGGAAGTCGTTTCGGCCTGAACATTTCCTATTGCGAACAAAAAGAACCAAACGGACTTGCACAAGCATTTGTCCTGGGCGAGCATTTTATTGGACAGGATTCTGTTGCCTTGGTTTTGGGTGATAACATCTTTTATGGATCTGGTTTCGGAGAGCAATTAACAAAAAACATCAATCCTGAGGGTGGCATTATTTACGCATACCATGTCAGTGATCCGGAGAGATATGGGGTTGTGGAGTTTGATGATGCGATGAATGCAATAAGTCTGGAGGAAAAGCCAACAAAACCCAAAAGTAATTATGCGGTACCTGGTTTATATTTCTATGATAACGAAGTGATTGAAATTGCCAAAGCCTTACAGCCTTCTCCAAGGGGTGAATATGAAATAACAGATATTAATAAGATGTATCTTGCGAAAGGGAAACTAAAGGTTTGTAAAATGGATAGAGGCACTGCGTGGCTTGACACAGGAACCTTTGATTCGCTTATACAAGCTTCCCAATTTGTGCAGGTGATTGAACAAAGACAGGGAATTAAAATTGCTTGTATAGAGGAGATCGCCTACAGAAAAGGATTTATAAATAAAGAACAACTCCTGAAATTGATTGAACCCCTGATGAAAAGCGGGTATGGTCAGTACATTCTGGATGTTGTGATCTAAAGACAAGGTATGAAGAAAATTCTCGTAACAGGTGGTTGCGGATACATCGGCTCCCATACCATTGTGGACCTCATCCAGAATGGGTATGATGTGGTTTCCGTGGATAATAATTCCAGGTCCGGTACCAGACTGATGGAAGGTATTGAAAAGATCACCGGTAAGAAAGTCAAAAACTATAAGGTTGACCTTTGCAATTTTGACGACACCCATGCCATCTTCGCGGAGAATGAAGATATCATCGGGGTCATTCATTTTGCAGCTTATAAGGCCGTAGGAGAATCTGTTGTAAAGCCGATGATGTACTATGAAAACAACATGGTTTCGCTCATAAACCTGCTTCGCTGTATTGAGGAATTCAAAACCCCGTATTTTGTTTTTTCTTCATCCTGCACAGTTTATGGGAATCCTGATAGCATTCCGGTGACGGAGGAAAGTCCGGAAAAGCCTGCGGAATCTCCTTATGGTGCCACCAAACAGATGGGCGAACGGATGATCTGTGATTTTACGAGAATTGCACCTGTGCGTTCTGCACTGTTACGCTACTTCAACCCTGCCGGTGCCCACCCTACCAATCTGATTGGTGAATTCCCTATTGATAAGCCTCAAAACCTTACACCCGTGATCACGCAAACTGCCATTGGCAAGTTGCAGCATATGCAGGTTTTTGGGGACGACTATCCCACAAGGGACGGCACATGCATCAGGGATTTCATTCACATCTGTGACCTCGCTCATGCCCATACCCTAGCGTTGAGATTCCTCATGGAAAAGAGTTTGGGACTGGAATGCGATGTGTTTAACCTTGGTACGGGTGATGGAATCACCGTTCTGGAAGCCATTCAGGCATTTGAAAAGGTAACAGGGTTGAAATTGAATTATAATATCGGACCTCGAAGACCTGGGGATGTCATGGCCATCTATGCCAACAGGGACAAGGCGGAAGAAGAACTGGGATGGACACCAAAGTTCAACCTGGAAGATATCATGAAAACAGCCTGGCAATGGGAGCAGAAGCTCAAGTCTGATGAACAGTTCTATGCGGGCAGAAACATACAATTAAACTAGGGTGAGGATGTAGGGTAAGGTCTTAGAAAAAAACTTCTGAACCCCCACCTTAATAACTCACCCTTGTCCTTACATTTGCGGCATGTTAAAAGACATACAGGTTACCGGTCAAAAAGACACCCGTAGCGGCTTCGGGGATGGCATTTACGAGATAGCACAGGAAAACCCAAATGTGGTTGCCCTCACCGCTGACCTCGCAGGATCCTTGAAACTGAATGCATTTATCAAAGCCTTTCCTGAAAGGTTCTTTCAGATCGGTATTGCAGAAGCCAATATGATCGGCATTGCTGCAGGATTAACCATTGGTGGCAAAATCCCCTACACAACCACCTTCGCCAACTTTTCTACCGGCAGGGTGTACGACCAGATCAGGCAATCTGTTGCCTACTCAGGTAAAAACGTAAAGATATGTGCATCCCACGCAGGACTCACCCTGGGTGAAGATGGCGCCACCCACCAGATCCTGGAAGACATCGGCCTGATGAAGATGCTCCCCGGCATGACGGTGATCGTTCCCTGTGATTATAACCAAACCAAGGCCGCAACCAAGGCTATCGCTGCTTATAACGGTCCCGTATACCTGCGTTTTGGCCGTCCATCCTGGCCCATTTTCACCTCAGCCACGGAACCATTCCAAATTGGTAAAGCACAGCAATTCGCTGAAGGTAAGGATGTTAGCATTTTTGCCTGTGGCCACATGGTATGGAAAGCCATTGAAGCCGGAAAAATCCTGGAAGAAAAAGGATTCACCGTTGACCTAATTAATATCCACACTATTAAACCTCTGGACGTGGAAGCAGTCATACAGTCCATCAGCAACACGGGTTTTGCAGTTACGGTAGAGGAACACAATGTGATCGGCGGATTGGGAGACAGTATTGCACAAGTAGCCGCCAAACACAAACCAATACCCATCGAAATGGTCGGCACCAACGATACTTTCGGCGAAAGCGGAACCCCTACCCAACTGCTGCAGAAATATGGACTGGACACACCCAATATTGTAGCTGCTGCTGAAAAGGTGATTGCCAGAAAATAGGCTGCATCAGCTTGGATGATGCTGTTTGAAAACAACAAATGGCCATAACAACTGACGACAAAGAACTTCTTGAATTGTTTCGCGATCCTTCGCAAAGGGAACGCGCGTATACGGCTATTGTAAAGAAATACCAGGAAAAAATTTATTGGCACGTGAGGCGCATGGTTGTTGACCATGATGACGCGCATGATGTAGTGCAGAATGTATTTATCAAAGTCTGGAAAGGCCTTGACAATTTCCGCGAGGACGCCAAGCTTTATACCTGGCTTTACCGGATTGCCAGCAATGAGTCCCTCACTTTCATCGAACAACAAAAAAAACGACAGATCGTATCTTTTGAAGATGCGCAATCAGGTATGGCTGACCGTTTGAAAGCGGACAAAGACTTTGATCCCAATAAACTGGAATGGAAACTGCAACTGGCTATCCAGCGGCTTCCTGAAAAACAAAAGCTGGTTTTCTCACTTAGGTATTATGACGAAATGCCATATGAAGATATGAGCCGGATCCTTGAGACCTCTGAGGGTGCTTTGAAAGCGAGCTACCATCATGCGGTAAAGAAAATCGAAGAATATATCCTGAATCATTAAACCACGAATGCCTAAACCCGTCTAAAAGATGATGCGTGGAAAGTCAGACATACAAGTAGAACTGGAGAGCTTTAGCAAGAAGGTATCGGAAATCCCCGTGAAACAGGTATTTACTGTTCCTGATGGATATTTTGATCTTCTCCCGGGATTGATCCTTGAAAAGATCAGGACCATGGAAGATGGTCACAAGGAAGAAATATTTTCTCTCTCGCCTCTGCTTGCAGGCATGTCCAGAAAGATGCCGATGAGTGTTCCTGAAGGATATTTCAGTGAGGTCCGGATTCCATCAGAAACAGGGGAAAAAACACCCGCGCAGGTGGTAAGCATGCCCAAAAACAGGTTCAGGCGCTATGCTGTGGCTGCATCAATAATAGCCATCCTGGGTTTGGGGGCTTTGATATACAATATGAGTCAACAGCAGGGAAATATGGACCCGTTGAGTGTAAGCAAAGAATTGCCGAAAGTGAGTGAAAAGGAAATGGATGAATTTCTGAGCGGATTCCCGGACATCACCGTACCAGAACCCATTGTTGTTGCCGGAAACCCGGCTGAAGCCGAAGAAATGATGCGCGATATTGATGAAGAAGGCCTTAAGGATTTTCTATCAGACCAACCTGAAATAACACCTAAAAAATTGAACTAAACATGAAAAAGATTGTATACCTGTTGCTATTGTTCATGCCGTTTGCGGGCATGGCCCAAGACGGTTTTAAAGGCGGTGAAAGTCGCCAGCGGCTGGAAGCCATCCAGATTGCTTACCTGACCAAAGAATTGAGCCTCACCACCCAGGATGCGGAGAAATTTTGGCCGGTATACAACAAATATCAGGACGAGCTCAGGGGCCTGCTCAAAAACGGTGGAGAAGAAGATGTGCTGACGCGCCAGCAAAAAGCGCTGGATGTCCGAAAGAAGTATAAAAACGATTTTGTGAAGATTTTGGGTGCGGACCGGACCAATAAGCTATTCCAGTCAGAAGACAAGTTCAGGGAGATGGTTAAGCGGGAGCTCCAGAATCGGCAAAAAAGACGGACGGGGGACCAGCGATAAGTCGGCAAAAAAAAATCGCGTACTTGTATGTATTAAACAAAAAATTGTACTTTTACCTTGGTGTTTTTCATAGGTTAGCAACGGCTGGCTCTTTCTAGGGCTAGCCTTTTTTATTGGATGTCGATCACAGTTGACCTGACCAACTCGGCAAGTTTCTTGACATCTGCTTCTTCATTCACCAAGGTGATCACCTTAAGTTTGAGTTCTTCCGTAACGTACTTAACAGCTTTTTCTGCCGAGGGTCCCTTCCCTACAATGACACAGGTTAATCGGATATCCTTGCGCTTTTCTACCAGGGATTTCGTAAACGGATTTAATGCAAATTCTCCATCTGTAACCAGGAAAACGTAATTCTCTTCAGGGAGTTTCATTTTATCAGACTGCTCAAAAGCATCATAGATTCCCCGGTTGATGTTGGTGGCAGCCGCAGTAGAGCGCACCCGTTTGAGGATCCGCAGCAATGAATCTGACCCTGAAAATGAAGAAGAACTGTACAAGGTTTCCACCACCGTACCAAAAGTCAGCAAGCTCACGCGATCTTTAGTATTCAGCACTTTGCACAGTTCCTCCGTTGATTTTTGCAGGAGTTCCATCTTATGATCCTTCCCCATGCTATTACTGATATCCAACAAAAAAACAATATTGGATGCATGAGATGGTCCGTAGCTGTTCCACCCAAGCATAACTAAACATATCACAGTCCCTATGAATGACCTGATCTTCATCCTGCTTTTACAAAGGGGGTTCTGATGTCATGATAGAATAGAAAGGTCCATCCTTCTTCCTGGCCTCTTGCCCACCATTCCTGACGCAATTCCATCGCCCGTTTTCCATTGGCATCATACTTCGCAACAAAACGGCTTTTCATCTGGTGCAATTGCGGAGCCTCATCGCCACCAAAAAAAACGGTTTCCCCGTCTTCCCTGATCCAGAATACCTGGTGGAAAGGACTATGCCCACCACTCCATTGGTAAGTAATGTAGCCGTCAATCACTCCTTCGCCATCTAACAACTGAATCTTCTCCATCTGACGAAACACCTCCAACTCTTCTGGCTGGAAGGAGGGTCTGCCTTTTTCAAACGCATAGGCGAGTTCCTTTTCACTAACGTAATAAGTGGCATTGGGAAAACTGACATGATAATGCCCAAGCAGTTTGTTTTCCAGTCCGGCACCACCTGCATGATCCTTGTGAAGATGGCTCATCAGCACCTTGGTGACGTCAAGGGGATTG
>JBEISY010000027.1:0-11021 GCA_040375175.1 Chitinophagaceae bacterium | reverse complement strand
CAACCACAGGTTTTAGCTTATTCAAATCAGGTACAGCAATGACAGCCGTCATACCCTCCCCTAGCCACCATTGCTACTTTGCACCATCATACTTAATCATTAGTCATGAACGCACATCATCCCCCAAAAGCCAATGGCAAGCCCGAGCACATGGAGATCATGGATGGCAACGAGGCAGCCGCCTACATCGCCTACAAAACCAATGAAGTTTGCGCCATCTACCCCATCACGCCGAGTTCCACGATGGGTGAATGGGCCGATGAATGGAGCGCAAAAGGCATGACCAATATATATGGCCAGGTTCCCCGCGTCATGGAAATGCAAAGTGAAGCAGGTGCCGCGGGCGCCATCCATGGTGCATTACAGGGCGGTGCATTAGCTACCACCTTCACGGCTTCGCAGGGTCTGCTCCTCATGATTCCTAATATGTTCAAAATAGCCGGTGAGCTCACGCCCACCGTTTTCCATATCGCCGCCAGAACCCTGGCTACACATGCACTCTCCATCTTCGGAGATCACTCCGATGTTATGGCAGTCCGTTCCACTGGCTTCTCTATGCTCTTCGGCAACACCCCGCAGGAAGTGATGGACATGGCCCTCATCGCACAGGCATCCACCCTCAAGACAAGGGTGCCTTTTTTGAATGTGTTCGATGGGTTCCGTACCTCACATGAACTGAACGAAGTAGAAGTCATCTCAGATGAGATCATCAAAGCCATGATAGACGATGATGCCGTTAACGCACATCGCGATAGGGCGCTGAACCCCGACAATCCGTTTATCCGCGGCACCGCACAGAATCCCGATGTCTATTTTCAAAACAGGGAAGCCGCTAATCTCTGGTACCAGAATGTACCCGAAGCCGTTCAAGGTATGATGGACAAATTTCATCAACTCACGGGCAGGAGATACAACCTGTTTGAATACTATGGCGCACATGACGCTGAACGCGTGGTGATCCTGATGGGATCCGGCGCCGGTACCGTCAAAGAAACGGTAGACCACTTGAATACAAATGGAGAAAAAACAGGTGTTCTGATCATACGACTGTTCCGCCCCTTCTCAATTAATGATTTCGTACATACCCTTCCAGCCTCTGTACAAAAGATCGCTGTGCTGGACAGGTGCAAGGAACCCAATGCCATGGCGGAACCGCTGTATATGGATGTGGTGAATGCCCTCAATGAATCACCCACGCCTCGCGAAGGCAAACTGCGTATTGTGGGGGGGCGATATGGCCTCTCCTCTAAAGAATTTACACCTGGCATGGTGCTGGCCATATTCGATGAACTGAAAAAAGAAACCCCGAAAAATCACTTTACAGTAGGCATCGATGACGACGTAACCCATATGAGTCTTGATTATAACAAGCATTTCTCTCTTGAATCACAACACAAATTCAGGGGCTTGTTCTTTGGATTAGGTGCCGATGGCACCGTAAGTGCCAATAAAAACTCGATCAAAATCATCGGGGAAAAAACACCGTTCCATATCCAGGGGTATTTTGTGTACGACTCTAAAAAATCAGGTTCGCTTACCGTTTCACATTTACGTTTTGGTGAGAAGTCCATCGAATCAACTTACCTGATCAACTCCGCAAACTTTGTAGCCTGTCATCATTTCAACTACCTAACCAAGTATGACATCCTCAAAGATGCAGAAGAAGAATCTGTATTCCTGCTGAATGCACCATACGAAAAAGACGAAGTATGGGGCAAACTTCCACGGAAGATCCAGGAAGAGATCATCGCTAAAAAACTGAAATTCTATACCATCAATGCATATGCAGTAGCCAGGGAATCAGGCATGGGTAACCGAATCAACACCATCCTGCAAACCTGCTTTTTCGCCATCAGCAATATCCTTCCACGTGATGAAGCCATCGCAAAGATCAAGGAAGCGATATATGAATCCTATTGGAAAAAAGGGGAAGCCGTGGTGCAGAAAAACTATGAAGCCGTAGACAATACCCTGGAACATCTATACGAAATCGACTACTCACAATATGCCCTCGGCAATAATGCTTTTGGGGAACACATCTCAGAAGATGCGCCGGACTTTGTTCAACAGGTTTTATCAAAAATTATTTCCGGCGAGGGCGATGAATTGCCCGTGTCTGCTTTTCCGGCAGATGGCACCTATCCATCAGGAACTACCAAATGGGAAAAACGAAATATTGCAGAGTCCGTACCCGTCTGGGATCCGGCGCTTTGTACGCAGTGCGGCAAGTGTTTCCTGATCTGCCCACACGCAGCCATCAGGCCAAAGGTGTACGACAAAGACCTGCTCACCAACGCGCCAACTGACTGGAAGCATACGGACCCGATCGGCAAAGAGTGGGACAAAACCAAAGAAGCATACACGCTTCAGGTGTCTACAGAAGACTGCACCGGTTGCACCTTATGCGTGGAGTATTGTCCCATCACCAGCAAAACTGAACTTGGGCACAAGGCCATTAATATGTCTGACAAATTACCGATCCAGGATAAGGAGATCGAGAACTGGACTTACTTCATCAACATACCTGAAGTAGACCGCACGAGGGTAAATAAGAACACGATCAAGGGATCACAGTTCTTTCAACCCTTGTTTGAATTCAGTGGTGCCTGCGCCGGTTGTGGTGAAACACCATACTTAAAGTTATTGACCCAATTATTTGGTGAGCGAATGATTGTTGCCAATGCTACAGGATGTTCATCCATCTTTGGCGGTAACCTGCCCACAACCCCTTGGAGCACCAACACAGAAGGGGTTGGTCCCGCATGGGCCAACTCCCTCTTTGAAGACAATGCAGAGTTTGGCCTCGGCATCAAAATGGCGAACCAGAAGAAAAAAGAAATGGCCATCGCACTACTTGCTGAGATGAGTCCGCACGTAGGTGAAGACCTCGCCAACGCATTGATCGATACCCCGGAATCCAGTGAAGCAGAGATCAAGCAAAAGCACGACCTCATTAAAACGCTAAAGGATAGACTGAAAGACATGAAGTCTGTGGCATCCAATAATCTTTATCATCTGGCCGACTTCCTCGCGGACCGTTCCGTCTGGATCATAGGTGGCGATGGATGGGCCTATGACATTGGCTATGGTGGACTGGATCATATCCTGTCTACCGGAGAGAACGTCAACATCATGGTGCTGGATACTGAAGTGTATTCCAATACGGGCGGACAAAAATCAAAATCCACCCCCATTGGTTCAAGCGCTAAGTTCTCCGTAAATGGAAAAACAAACAGCAAGAAAGATCTGGCGATGCAGGCCATTGCGCATGGTACGGCTTACGTAGCTCAGATCGCAATGGGCGGTAATGATATGCATACGCTGCGCACTATTCTTGAAGCGGAAGCCTATCCTGGTCCGTCCATGATCATCGCTTACAGCCATTGCATTGCACATGGTATTGATATGGCGCATGGTGCGGAAGAGCAGGACTTCGCGGTAAAATCAGGGTACTGGCCACTGTTCCATTACAACCCCATGAAGCCGAAAGGAGAAAGGTTTGTCATCGATTCAAAAGAACCATCCCTGCCGCTGAGTGAGTTTATGTATCATGAGAACAGGTTCAATGTGATCAAGGCCAAAGACCCAGTGCTGGCAGAAAAATTCCTGCACCAGGCAGAAGAAGAAAAAACAGCGAAATGGGAGAAATTGCAACTCTTCCGTGGACTGTAGGAAAGCATGAATGCTTTCTTTCACACCTCCACACTAGATATTAGTTTTTAAGTATGATGGCGAAGGAGCGCAACCTGAATGGGTTGCGCTTCCTGTTTTGTGGAAATGCGCAAAGTTTCTAATTTAGAGAGACCTATGGCCAATCAACCAGACAATCAACAAGTGATCGACGAATTTTACCTCGAGGAAAAACGGCTCAAGGAAATGATCCACGAGTATCTGCATGGTATGGAATCTGACTTTGTAGTAGCCTGGCAATACCAACAAGAATTATATCGAATTCAATCAAAACTGAAGATCCTCAATAAATTGGTGGATTATGGTATTCCGCAGATTGAACAAGATATCGCAAAACACAGCAGACTCCTCAGCGAAGATAACGGGCCATACTTAAAGGTTCATTATGAGCGGAGACTGATTGAATTAAATGAGGAGCTTATCAATCAGATCATCCGAAAAGCCTTACCCGGAAACCATGAATTGATTTCAGAGCTGATCCGGAAAACACTTTTCAAAAAAATATCTGGATTTGGCTTACATGCACAGAGCGGTAGCATTCGTGAAATGGTATTCACATCTGTCCGTGGAAATTTACGCATCACCTTCCCCGACATGAAAAAAGGAAAGAATACTGACGGTATGCTGGACTATTATTTAAGGATTCTGGAAAAGCAAAAATTCATTCCAAGCAGTAAAGGAAAACTATGGTCCCTGACCTTCAAAGGCAGTACGGATGAACAGCATGATCAGGCCATGGCAGTGCTAGCAAAACTCCTATTAGAGCACAAAATCATGGTCATGTCAGATAATTATGTAAAGATCAAGGGCACTAAAAATAGCTAGTAGCTAGTAGCTATTCATAGTAAGGGACATCATCCAAAGAAACGGCTTCCTTCTGCAACCAGTAATCCCGCGTTACCACATGACCGTCTTTGGTGCGCAACAACCGTCCGTAGATGGCGTTGACGGAATTGAATGTTACATCAGTGACCCCGATCGTGAAGGTGGAAGGTGGAGGTTGGAAGGTGGAAGGCTCAGGAGCTGTTTCTCCTTCTGCAGTGGCCGCGGGTTTTGCGGCTGCTTTTGGCGGCGGAGAAGGGATCACTACCACCTGAAATGTATTATGCTCCAGCAAGGCCTTCAGAAAAGCTACCCTTTCCGGCGCCACGTTCCGTTCCACCACAGCACATTTCACGCCGTCTAGTTCTTCAAAAGGATGGTTCTGGTTGATCGCCATATGATGTAGAATTATACCAATGATTGAATATGGTCATAGATCCAGCTTACTACGCCGGTAAAAATGATACCTGCTATGCATATTCCCAAGCCAAAGATCACGGGTCTTGAGACCTGTAATGAAGCAACGTCTTTGTCGGGGCTTGTAAAAACCAAACGAACCACGCGCAAATAATAATAAAGGGAAATGATCATGTTGAGCGTTGCGATACCGATGAAGATATAATTGCCTTTTGACGCACCGGCCATGAGCAAAAACATCTTCCCGAAAAAGCCTGCGGCAGGCGGGACACCGGCCAGTGAAAACAAACCCAGAGATAAAGCCCAGGCCAAAAAAGGACTTCGGGCATACAATCCCTTGAGTTGCTCAATCCTCGTGATGCCCGCTTCCGAAAGCAGTACCGCGGCCACGCCAAATGCTGCCAGATTAGAAAACACATAGACAAGCATAAAGTATGTGGTAGCAACGGTGGCTTGTTCATTCTGTCCGCTTACACCCACCAGGATAAAACCAACCTGGGCAATGGAAGAAAAAGCAAGGAATCGCAAGATATTGTCCTGCCGCATCGCGAATAGATTACCCACCAACATCGTTACAACAGATAGCGCGACCACCAACACATACCATGAACCACTCAGGTTCGCAAATACTTTCGCCAATACATTCACCATCGCAAAGGTCACAGCCGCCTTGGACACCGCACTGAGAAAAGCAGTCACCGGAACCGGCGCTCCTTCATAAACATCAGCGGTCCACAAATGAAACGGCACCACCGATAGCTTGAAAGCAAATGCGGCAAAGAAGAATACAAAGGCCATCATATGGATCGGCTCCGTTTTAACCTGGCCCCAGATCTGTGCAAAATCCAGGCTTCCGGTAAGGCCATAGATCAATGAAATACCAAACAACATGATGCCCGATGCCAATGCAGAATTCATGATCATCTTCATGGCTGCTTCGGAACTCTTGCGACGGTTAAGGTCAAAGTTCGCCAGTGCAGCTACCGGAATACTGGACAACTCCAGGGATAGATAAAACATCAAAAGATTATCTGCCGATATCAGTAAAAACATGCCGAGCAAAGCGGACAGCATCAGTACAAATACTTCCGCAAGATGTTCTGTTTGCCGGAACCAATTGGAACAAACCAACGAGATGATGTACACAGCCAGAACAAGGATTCCTTTTTGAAATCCGATCAGGGTATTGTGCAGGAACATACCATTGAATACCCGCCCCGTATCATTGAATCCAAATGAAATCACTACCGTACAGAGTAACAACAACTGCACCACAGACAGCAGGGTGTCATTGTGCAAGCCCTTTCCCAGCTTTATAAAAAGAAGAATGAAGATGATCAGCAAGACCATCGCTTCAGACTTCATCAGATGTAAATATTCAAACATGGCTTTATCGAAAATTTATTCTCCGGCCAATTGGTTAACAATCACGTCTACACCTGGGCTAACGAGCTCATACAGCCAGAACGGAGCCAGCCCCATGGCCAGGATCCCCGCGATCAGGATGATCACGGACCATCGTTCATACCAGCGTGCGTCTTCAACGCCCTCACCGGATGCTGCTAATGGCCCCATGGCCACCTGCCCTACTGCACGAAGTATATACACGGCAGTAACTACAATAGACATTGCACCTATCACAGTAGCCGTGCGATGAAATACATCCTGCGTTTCCCATGAACCTACAAATACCGTCATCTCTGCCACAAAGCCACTCAGGCCGGGCAGACCGAGGGAACAAAATCCGGCAATGAACATGGCTGTAATAATAAAGGGCATCACTTTCAACAACCCGCCCATCTGCTCTACCAATCTTGTGTGCGTGCGTTCATAGACCATGCCGATGATGGCGAAGAAAAGCGCCGTCATCAACCCATGAGACACCATCTGAAATACAGCACCGGTGATGGCCGTCTTGGTCAACATACCGATCCCTAGCAACACGAATCCACAGTGACTGATCGATGAATATGCATTGATATACTTCAGGTCTTTCTGCATCATGGTAGCAAAGGCCCCGTAGATGATGGCAATGGAAGCCAGTACAATAATGATATTCGCATATTCACGTGCACCTTCGGGCATGAGATAAGTAGCTGCCCGCAAACATCCATATCCACCCAGCTTCATGGAGATGCCTGCTAAAAACATGGATCCCGCCGTTGGCGCTGAGGAGTGACCATCCGGTACCCAGGTATGAAATGGGAACAGCGCGGTGAAGACTCCAAACCCAACAAACACCAAAGGAAACACCCAGCGCTGGATCTCAAAACCAATACCGGTTTCCGCAAGCTTCGCCATATCAAATGTCCGGCTCTCCGGTGGCAGTGAAAAATAAAGTCCAAGTATACCCACAAGGATCAGCGCAGATCCACCCATCAGCATCAGCGCGAGTTTATTGGCACTATAGGTTTTGTTACCACTGCCCCAGATACTGATGAACAGGTATTTCGGGATCACCGCTACTTCAAGGAAGAAGAACATCACCATGAGGTCCATCGACATAAAAAATCCGTAGGCACCAAAAGCCAGGAGGGTGAGGAAAAAGAAAAACTCCTTCTTCATATGTTCCATCCGCCAGGATACCAACACACCGGCAACCACCACAAAGGCCGTGAGCATCATCATGGCTACTGCAATCCCATCCACGCCAATGTGCAAACTGAATCCCAGCGAAGGAAACCATTGGTATTGTTTTTCAAACAGCAGGGGGAAGACATTGCCAACCTCACGTTCATGGGTAAACGAAAAATACAGGCCCATCACCAGGGCCATTTGCAGTATGGCGCCGCCTAGTGCAATCAACCTGGCATACCTTGCCGGTGCCAGCACTATGGCCAAGCCCGTCAGCAAAGGAGCACCTACCATCCATAACAGGTTCATATCAACTTATTTATCGTCCGCCCTGCGTAAACAGGAACACAGACACAATTATGATGATGCCAAACAAAAAATACAATCCATATTGCTGCACCTTCCCAGACTGCATGCCTTTGATCCCTTCTGCAGCACCCTGCGTAGCAGAGCCCGTTCCTTTCACAAGTGTATCAATCACGTTTTTGTCGAACCACGCCGCTGGCCTTCCAATCAGATTGAACAACACACCCTTCGTAAACCCAAGCCAGATCTCATCGATATAAAACTTATGTTTAGCCGCTTTATAGAACACACCAAAACCTGCAGCCGTTTTCTCTGGCTTAGTTGATTCCTTAAAATACATCCAGGCTGCAAGTAAGATACCCAGCAGGGCAATGCCTACAGGAGCCAAGGAAAACTGTAGATCCATATTCACGTGATGGGGCTTCCCATCGGCAGAAACATACTCACCAAACGGTACAAAGCCCGCGAGCACCGTGCCCACACCCAGGATCATCAATGGCACCAGTTCAAACCATGATCCTTCCTTTTTACTGTGACCATGATCATGATCATGATGGGGCTTGTTCCAGAAGATGGAAAAATAAAGCCGGAACATATAGAATGCCGTCAACCCGGAGGTCAGCAAGGCCATGAAAAAGATAGATCGATTGTTGTTCCATGCATTCAGCAGTATCTCTTCCTTACTGAAAAACCCGGCGAAGGGCGGAATACCTGCAATGGCCAGGCAAGCCAATAAAAACACCAGATGTGTCACCGGCATCTTCTTCGACAGTCCACCCATATCCTGCATCTCATTGCTGTGCACATAATGAATGATCACACCGGCAGCAAGAAACAACAGGGCTTTAAAAATAGCGTGTGTGAACAGGTGAAACATCGATGCCGTAAAGCCGAGATGATCCTCACTCATGATACCCAGTGAGAACATCATAAATCCAATTTGAGAAACAGTGGAATAAGCCAATACCCTTTTGATATCTGTTTGCGTACAGGCGATCACCGCGGCGAAAACAGCCGTGAACGCACCAACGGAGGAGATCAGGCTTTGTACGCCAACATCTGCGATACTATACAAGGGATACAACCGTGCAACCAAAAACACACCCGCCACTACCATAGTAGCTGCATGGATCAATGCTGAAACCGGTGTAGGACCTTCCATGGCATCGGGCAGCCAGATGTGCAACGGGAACATCGCACTCTTCCCTGCGGCGCCCATAAAAACCAGGGCCAGTCCCCAGCTCAAGGCGGAAATACCCATGAAGGCTCCAGCCGCTGATGCGTACTCAGTACTTGTCAGGTTGATCATCAATTGTTGAAAATCCAGGGTATGTGCTTGGGCAGACAACACCAGAATGCCGATCAAAAAACCGAGATCCGCAAAGCGGGTAACAATAAACGCTTTCTTCGCCGCCGCCAGTGCCGTGGTTTTCTGATAATAAAATCCGATGAGTAAGAACGATGAAACCCCCACCAATTCCCAGAAGATATAGATCTGGAATAGATTGGAAGAAATCACCAATCCCAACATTGAAAAAGTAAATAGCCCCAGAAATGCATAGTATATATGAAACCGATCCTCACCCTTCATATACGCCAGGGAGAAAATATGTACCATCAGGGAAATAAAGGTCACCACAAACAACATCAGTGAAGTGATGGGATCGATGAGTGCACCCATGTTGATCTGCAAGCCATTGCCAAAATGCAACCAGGGAAAGTTGAAAACAATTTTGCTAACATAAGCATCGTCGGAATGATCCCCGAAATAATTCATCGCTACCCCACAAGCCAGTATAAAAGAGATGAGCATGGCCACAGTGGCGATCCATCCGGCCTTATCCCCAAATAAACGCTTTCCTCCCAAGCCCAGCAGTATGAAGCTGAGCAAAGGCAGCAGTGGGATCAATATGATGTTGGTTGTGTTCATGATTTCGGTCTTTTGCCTTAATATTTCATTTCTTCGGCTACTTCAACGTTGATCGACTGGTGGCTGCGGAACAGGTTGATGATGATCGCGATGGCTACAGCTGCTTCTGCTGCGGCAATGGCAATGATGAATACCGTAAAAAATGCACCATCCAGCGTCCCCGGCCAGAGGTATTTATTAAAGGCGATAAAATTGATGTTCACAGAATTCAGGATCAGTTCTACACTCATCAGCATCGTAATCAGGTTCCTCCGGGTGAGAAACCCATAGATGCCAATGAAAAACAATACCGCACCGATCACCAAAAAATGAAACAAGCCTGGCTCTACATTCATACCTGTGGTTTTTTACGCATGGCAATAACAATACATCCTATCATGGCTGCCAACAATAATATACTGACCACTTCAAACGGTAACGCATAACCGTTAATGTCCAGCATCTTCTCCCCGATGGCTGAAATAGAAGGCGCAGGACCAGGGTCAGACAATCCTGTAAATCCATTGCGGTCCATCAGGACCAGCACCAATGCAAGACCAGCCATCACTGCCAATGCACCTGCTACGGCACGAGAGACCGGTACTTCAGGCAATTGTTCCCCGGATTGCTGGGTGAGAAAAATAGAAAATATGATCAGGACGGCAATGCCGCCAACATAAACAACGATCTGTACTGCCGCAATGAACTGGTAGTCCATCCAGAAATACAATCCGGCAATACCGATCAGCGTAAAAAGAAGATATATCGCTGAACGGAATATCTGCCGTGATGTTACCGACAACACTGCACTAACAATGCTCATCAGGCCAAGAAGATAGAATACCACTGTTGAACCGCTCATAAATATGCTATTTGCTATTGGCTATTGTCAACTTCATTCTACGCCTTGCTCGAGTATTGAGCCCGGCTTATTCAATACTTTCGTCAGCTGGCTTCGGTCAAATACACTATGTTCAAAGCTTTGCGCCATCTTGATCGCGTTTGTAGGACAAGCCTCGATACAGAGATTACACATCGTACACAATTCCAGGTGATAGATAAACTTATCAACCGCTTTCTTCTTCTTTCCTTCCGGTGTAATGTCAAACTTGGTTACTATTTTGATCGTCCCATTCGGACAAGCCAGTTCACAGGCTGTACATCCTGTGCACCGGTGCTCATTCTGTTCTGTATGCGTCATCACTACTTCGCCCCTGAACCTCTCAGGACGCACGCGGGTATCCCGGTTATCAGGTTACGGCTCCGTGATGATCTCTTTCTGGTGCGTGAAATAGTAGGCGGT
>JBEISY010000397.1:0-2536 GCA_040375175.1 Chitinophagaceae bacterium | reverse complement strand
TTTTTCAAGGGTCAATAACACCACATCGTTCATCAGTCTGTCCAGATGCGTACTGTCTAAGCCACTGTACCAACCCCTTACTACGCGATCTTTATCCAATAAGAAAAAAAGAGGTGTATGAACGAACCCAGTATCAACAATTTCTGTATCTGCAATGTTCGCTTTATACTCTTTTAGTGCAAGATTATAAATAGCATTCCTGTCTCCCGTCAGCATCCACCAGGTATCATGGTTGATGCCATATTTATCGCCATATGCTTTCAGCCTTGCCGCAGAATCCTTTTCCGGATCAACGGTATAGGAAACGAAGCGCAGTACCGTATCGGTTTTATTGAAATCGTCCTGGATGCGTTTCATACTCCTGGTGAGTTTGGGGCAGATAGAAGGACAGGAAGTGAAAAAGAAATCAACGATGATGATTTTGTTTTTCCAATCACCTTCATTGATGGACACCTCTTTACCAAACTGGTTGGTCAGTCTAACATCCTTGACCTTGTGCCACACCGTATCCATAGAGGTCTTGCCATCCTTGGTGACAGCAACTACGGTATCATAGAAATATCTCTTCGGCATCACCACGGCTGAGGTGCTGAGGCTGCTTACAATAAAATATGAAACGAGGGGAATGATCACGGCCACACCAATGGCTGCCAACGTCTTGCTATTCATAATGCAAAAGTGAAATGTCCCGAACGATTGCCGGGACATTTCTATATTTTTTTAATTATTTATCATTACTCAGCTCCGCCTGGCTTCTTCGCATCAACGGGCTTGGTCACCTGCTCCTGATAGGGCTTATGACCAGCTTCAGTGTTGCGGAGATTTTTCCAGGAATCACCATCCCAAAGGAAGGCTGCAATAAACCAGATGAAGAGCATCAACGGAACCACGATCGTCAAAATCATATTCCTCACTTCATCACCCAGGTGCATGAATACACCAACGATGTAGAACGCTTTCAACAGTGAAAGGATCACGATCACACCTTTGATAAAGAGGATCAGTGCATGACTTGGATCGGGATTTTTATGAAGCATGTAAATACCGAAGCCCAGGGCCAGTTCTATCAAGGTGATCACTGACAATATAACTGTAGTACGAACAATCTTCTTTATCGTGCTTGCTGAATCTCCAGGAGCATGATGGAAGGTTACTTCCGGTGAATGTGTATTGGATGAGTGCTGCATGATGAAAATATCTTTTGGTTGTTGTTGATCAGATCAGGTAGAAACAAAGGAATACGAATACCCATACCAGGTCCACAAAGTGCCAGTACAATCCAGCCTTTTCGATCATCTGGTAATGCCCGCGCCTGTCGAAAGTTCCATTCAGCGTCATGATCAGCATGATAATGTTGATCACCACTCCTGACAGTACGTGGAAGCCGTGGAAACCGGTAATTCCGAAGAAATAACCACCGAAGGCTACGGGACCTGTTTTGGTCACCTGCATACCATCGTGCATCATTCCTGTGACATCGGGACCCCAGGGGTTGCGACTAACAGTAGTTCCGATCTCTTGCACTGCTCCATCGATCAATACGGGATGATGACCGGTGATCAGGTGCGTCCACTCCCAGGCCTGGCAGCTCAAGAAGGCGATACCACCAACGATTGTCCAGATCATCCACTTGATCACGCCTTTCCGGTCCATGTGATGTCCTGCATGCACAGCCAGCACCATGGTAACGGAAGAGATGATGAGTATGAACGTCATCAAGCTCACAAAAGCCAGCGGAAGGTTGGCATGGCCGGCAAATGGGAAGGCATTGAATACATGGTTAGGATCAGGCCAGTAATTCTGGCTGAAACGGATGGTACCGTAAGAGATGAGGAATGCCCCGAAGGTGAACGCGTCACTCATCAGGAAGTACCACATCATCAGTTTACCATACTCCATGTTGAAAGGGCTTCTACCCCCTGCCCACCATTTGATATCCGATGTTGCTGCTGTTGCCATTTTCTATTGTTTCTTGTTTTGGGTTCTAATTTTCCGGTTACTTCATTAAACTGAAAAAGAGGATCAGGTAAATCCATAACAGGTCTACAAAATGCCAGTAGGTTGACGCCACTTCAATAGGCACCGGATCATAATTCCGGATCTTTGCATTTCTCGACCTGACATACATCACGAAAAACGCAACTACACCTCCCAGTACGTGCAGACCATGCAGCGATGCGATGGCCAGCAGAAAACTGAAAGAGGCATTTGATCCTGCACCTACCAATTTAATATCCTGCTTCGTCAAGGCTGTAAAGCCCACGATCTGCAAGATCAGGAATACCAGTCCCAGGAGTGCAGTGATGCCAAGCAACTGCCTGTACCTGAGCATTTGGCGCTCCTTAAAAGCTTTCTGTGCAAGGTAAGCCGTAAAAGAACTTGCCAGAATCACCACGGTTGAGATCCAAAATGCCTTAGGTATCTCCAGCAATGCCCAGTTCGCCTGCGCTCGCTTTACGATGTAGGCACTCGTCAACCCTGCAAACATCATCAGAATACTCCCGATGGCCACCCAAAGGGTAAACTTATGGGGATG
>JBEISY010000022.1:0-11751 GCA_040375175.1 Chitinophagaceae bacterium | reverse complement strand
CACCGGGAATTTGGATCAGTACGGTCCACACCGCTTCATTGGTATGGATCTGTAAAGACTTGTTGTCAAACAATGCGCTTTGGATCACCGTAGTGGGACCGGTTGCACGTAAAGCATCCTTAATGATAATGGATGAGTCCTGAAAAAGAAGGGCCGATGTGTTTACGCCTCCCAGGTCCTGCGCTGGTGCATACAACTGCCAGGCATTTCTGACTGGCGTGGAAAAACTAAGGAGATATTCGCCTGCTGCTTTACGTTCACTGACCACCTTCCATTGAAAGGCAGTACTGTCCTGGGCCTTTGCAGAAATACCAAGAAAGATGGAGATCAGAACAAAGAAAAGCGTGGACGTATACGCGAATCGTTGAGAACGATGACCCATGTTCAAACAGTTAGTATTATTCTACAACCTCACCCTTCAACCTCACCCTACAACCTTCCCCTACAACCTCACCCTCCAACCTTCCCCTGTCCCAAACTATCCTCCTATCGCCACTTTAAAATCAATCTCTGAAGGGGGAAGACAAAGGGACTCGTTACAAACCATAAACTCGATCTTACCGGAAAGGCTGGTTTTTACTTTTCCTTTCAACTTCACCGTTTGCACAAACTCCAACTTCTTTTAATAGTATTTGACGTTTCCGTCCCATGCAGATTCAAACTTCTTGATCATCTTCCCTACCTCTTTAGCTTTACCATCAATGGTAAGCAGCGGATTGGCGGCATATTTCAAGGTTGTAGGTACAGGTCCTTCAATGCCGGCATTCTGCGCGTACATATGGTAATCTCCATAGATCTGGGCAGTGATCCTCACTTCATATGTATTTTCGGCAATCTTCTTTGTGGTATAGGTCCAGTTAACCTGCTTAGCAGATCCGGACTGTGCGAAAGAAACACCGGTGCCCGCCAGGGCCAGAATAACAAGAAATAGATATTTCATATAGAAGCGAATGTTTTAAATAGACGTACAAAGTTGTGAAATCATTGTACGCTTTATGTCAATGAAATACTAAAATGCGGCTACGGGCTCAGGAACGATTTGAAAAAGCTGGGCAAACACCTTAAATCCATCTGTATTGCCAAGTATTGCCGATGTAGCACGTTCAGGGTGAGGCATCATCCCGAAAACATTTCCGGCAGCATTACGGATGCCCGCGATGTTGTTGGTGGATCCGTTGGGATTGGCTTCAGCCGTCACGTTACCTTCGGCATCACAATACCGATAGATCACCTGACCATTGGCTTCCAGGGCATCCAGGGTAGCCTGGTCAGCATAGTACCGTCCTTCTCCATGAGCAACCGGGATTTTCAAAGGCATGCCATCGGCCCCCTTCATAAAAATGTTTTTGCACACAAACTGCTGGTGTGCATTGCGCAACAATGCTCCGGGCAGTAGTCCGGACTCGCAGAGGATCTGAAATCCGTTGCAAATGCCGAGGACCCTTCCGCCCTTGTTGGCGAATTCAATCACGCTCTGCATCATCGGACTGAATTTGGCGATGGCGCCACAGCGGAGGTAGTCTCCGAAAGAAAATCCACCGGGAAGTACGATGCAATCTTCTGTACTGAACATAGTCAAATCCCTGTCTTTATGCCAGAGCTGAATCACTTCCAGGTTCAGGTCATTCCGAATGCTGTCCATAATGTCCCTGTCGCAATTGGAACCGGGGAAAACAACTACGCCGAATTTCATAATGCAAATATAAGAAAAGGCATTTGGCAATTGGCATAAAGGCATTGGGAGGGCCTGGGAACTGGTTATTGGGTCAGTACGTAGTAGTTCAGTGCGAGGATAAAGGCCGCGGTTCCCCAATGCAGGATGGCGGGCAACCATCTTTTCTGGGGGGCGAAATAGACATTGGCATGGAAAGCCGCAAAAGGAACGGCGCAGAGGATCCAGTATTCGAAATCCTTGGTTCCATTGATGAAGGGCACCAACAGCGCGATCAACAGATAAACCAGGATCAGGCTCCAATTTTTCCTTACCTGGATCAACATCCTAAGGATCTGGTTCTGGATGAAGATCCCGGAAAAAAGGAAGGGAACCATCAGCAACAATAGCGCGATCCAGGCCCAGATGCTTTGCTGAAACTGAGGGTAGCTGATGGCAATATTGGGGATGTATTTATTGATATCGAGGGAGCCGCTCAGGTAGAGCCAAGCAAAAAGAAAATAATATGGGACCGTGGCACCAAGGACGCACAGCAGCAATTCCGGCAGACTGAAGGGCCGCATGATCAGAATAGCCGCAATAGCCATCAACACAAAGGCCGCGGAAGGAAAATAAAAAAAGGAGCCCAGGCCAATGATGATGCCGGCATTGAACACCAGTTGCTTCGCCTTCGGACTCTTATACAATGCCGTTAGATGGTTCCAGGCAACTATAATAAACGTATTAACGATGAGTGTGGAGGAAAGTGTCCACCACTCCGGAAACAGGGCCGTAAGCATTATATAGGCCAGGGCGGGCAGAAAATTGGGTTTGGTGAGCAGACGGTGTCTGAAAAAAACCGAGTTGATCATCAATGCCTGTGCAAACACTAAAAAGTAAGCAAGTATCGCATAGATCAACCCTGAACTTCCGCCAATGGCCTTCAAGCCCCTGATCAGGCTATGGTATAAAACGCCGTCTGATGGATTGGCCACGGGGATCACCGGGTCAAGTAATGCAGCAAACCGCAGTACCATTCCGTAAAAGAACAATACTACAATGCTGAGTGGATTGGTGGTTCTGAATATGCCAGGCACAGTGTGATTAAAAATCTACTTTCGCGAAACAAATGAAGTTTTTGTACATGGCCGGTAAAACCACCGTATTGGCTCCTACCTGCTTTAAAAACCTGGGCATGAACTCATAATTTCTGTCCATACTTTTCATGGTTGGATCCCGCTTCATCACACCCTCGGCATTCACCGTCACAGAATTCAACAACAACTCCCTGCGCTCCAGGGTATTAAACAGAAACCGCACCTCCCTGCCCGTAAAAAAAATATTGTAGCTCAGGAAAATGTCTGAATTGTCATCAAACTGTGTCTTTCTAACGAAATTTGACCACTCCAATTGTGCATCCTTGTTGAAACTCAAGATGACCACATTCTCGGAATAATGTCTGACCATAGTGTTTCCCAAATTGTTTCCCCAACGGTTCCAGGGATCCATCCAGCGAGGACCAATTCCACCATAGGGGGTGTAGTACATCAACGCATTTGGGTTGAAGTAATTATAACCATAAAGATAGTCCCATCGGTTCCAGCCCGACTGCGACTGCCGTGACGATGTATAATATAACTCAGCAAGTACCGCAAACCCGCCGTCCCGCTTGGGAATAACTTGCTTGATAAAATAATCGTTGAAAGCCTGTTTTATGGGTGAATTCTCAGACCTTGCATCCAAGCGCATGGTATCATTGAAGACTACTGTTCCAACCGCAGAAATCTTTTGCTCTTTCTTATCAAACACCAGGTTCACGATCCCATCGATGTTCCCCTTTTTCTGCTGATAGAAAAACGAATTGAAAATGAACTGCTTGTTGACGTTGTCTGCCTTGATCTTCACCTCATCCAGGGTCTTATCATTCAAGGGCAGGTTCCTGGACATAAATGTATCCTGCCCGGGACGTTTCAAATACACATCCAGCCGGTTTATATACTCCCTGCTCCCTGCACGTCCCATCTTACCGAATACAAAATCCCCATCGTTGTCAATGATAAACTCAGTGAACACCGACTCCCTGTCGCGCTCAGACGATGGCAACGATAATTCAGTCTTTTCCGCCAGTCGCAAGTCAGCATCTTTTCCATTAAACCGAAGGAGGGTGAAGTTCAGGCGCCTTTCATCCCTGCGGTTGATCTTGAACACCATTACCTGCTGTTCATCATCGCTCCAAACCGTAGAATAGATCTTGTTATCCCCAAAGCCACCTACTTGTGAAGTATCAAGGTCTACCGGGCCTTTGATCACCTTTCCATTCCCGTCAATATGAACCGCTGAACAATACACCGCATTTTTTTTCTGGTGCTGGTAGATCATCCAGTAAGAATTCGGGTAAACGATGAAATCAGCGTTTATGATCTTATCAGGAAGAAAATCAAGCCTCACTTTGTTGATGAGCTTCATCTCGTTATCATAGATTGATAAGTCATTCCGGTTCCGCATATTCTTGTAAACACTGATATTGCTACCCACCCGGCCGAGGATCTCGAAATTGGTCTGGCGATAGTCGTCTTTCTCGATATCAGAATAAAAAATCCGCTGACCCTGTGATTGCAGGGTAAATGCAAGAAGGGAAACCAGGATGACAAGCTGTCTACGTAGGATCATGTGTGTTTCCATTAGGCATTAAAAGTACTATATGTGTGCCAATTTCAAGTTTTTTTACCCATCCGGAACGCCATTGTTAACGCAATTTTCTGGAAACCCGCCGTTTTTAAATTTTGGAACATTATTTCCAGTTAGTTATACATTTGGGTTCTAATTTTACAGTTCAACTTTATCTAACATCATCAATCGGTGGGTAAAAACTTAAACAAGGTATCGGCAGCAGGCCTGCTGATTGCCGTGGGCATCATCTACGGGGACATTGGTACCTCTCCGCTTTATGTTTTTAACGAGATCATCGCAGACAGGGTGATTACGGAAGACTTAATTATCGGTAGCCTTTCCTGTATTGTTTGGACCATCACGCTGCAGACAACGGTCAAATACGTCATCCTTATCCTTCGCGCAGATAACCGGGGGGAAGGTGGTATTTTTTCTTTGTATGCCCTTGTCAGGCGAAGAAAAAAATGGCTGGTCTTTCCGGCGATGTTAGGGGGGGCATCTTTGTTGGCCGATGGAATGATCACACCACCAATTTCCATTACTTCAGCTGTGGAAGGCCTGAAAAACATTCCTTCTTTACATTCTATTGATAATCAGGCGATTGTCTACATTGTTCTGGCGATTTTGGTCCTATTCTTTTTCATGCAGCAGTTTGGGACCGCATCAATCGGAAAACTCTTTGGTCCAGTGATGTTTGTTTGGTTTGCTATGCTGGCAGTATTGGGCTTGATTCATATCAGTGATGATCTTTCGGTATTAAAGGCATTTAATCCCGAATACGCGATCCGGCTGATTTCAAAATCACCTGACGCCCTATGGCTATTGGGCGCAATTTTTCTTTGTACTACCGGAGCGGAAGCCCTTTATAGTGACCTCGGACATTGTGGCCGTGGAAACATCCGTATGACCTGGGGATTTGTAAAGATTTCACTACTGTTGAATTACCTCGGACAAGGAGCATTTCTTCTGGCCAACAGGCTCAATACGCACATTACGCCAGAGTTGAGGGAGCAATTGAATATCAATGCGTTTTTCGATCTCATGCCTAATTGGTTTGTGATCATTGGCGTGATCATTGCCACATCTGCGGCCATCATTGCCAGTCAGGCAATGGTATCAGGCTCATTTACTTTGATTTCCGAAGCCATGAGGTTAAACCTCTGGCCACGGCTGAAAATCGTTTATCCGTCTGAAGAAAAAGGGCAGCTCTTTATTCCTGCAATTAATACCATGTTGCTCGCAGGTTGCGTAGGTGTGGTCCTGTATTTCCGCGAATCCGCAAAAATGAGTGCCGCCTACGGCCTTGCGATCATTCTGACCATGATTGCCACGAGTATTCTATTTGCAAATTATCTGGTGTTACATCGCGTAAAATCAGGTCTCATCTGGCTTTTCCTGGTATCTTATCTGGCAATTGAGCTTACGTTCCTTACCGCGCTCATGCAGAAATTTACACACGGGGGTTATATCACCATTATCATCGCGTTCGTTTTTTACCTGATCATGTACGTATGGTACAAATCAAGGAAGATCAAGAACCGCTATGTGGAATTCGTAAGGCTGGACCATTACCTGCCCATGCTGCAGGAACTCAGCAACGATTCCACCATCAACAAATACGCGACACACCTGATCTATCTGACCAGCGCCAACAATCCGAAAGAGATTGAACATAAGATCATCCACTCCATCCTGAACAGGAAACCAAAACGTGCAGATATCTACTGGTTTGTACACGTGGATACCCTTGACGATCCCTATACCTGTGAGTACGAAGTGCAGACCATCATTCCCAACGAAGTGATCCGCATTGAATTCAAACTCGGATTCCGTGTGGAACCACGCATTAATCTCTTGTTCCGCAAAGTGGTGGAAGAAATGGTGGCCAACCGAGAAGTGAATATTGTCAGCCGATATGAAA
The DNA here is from genome assembly GCA_040375175.1 of Chitinophagaceae bacterium. Taxonomy (GTDB): domain Bacteria; phylum Bacteroidota; class Bacteroidia; order Chitinophagales; family Chitinophagaceae; genus Pollutibacter. The sequence goes on along the minus strand of JBEISY010000022.1, from coordinate 5,509 downwards.
GCCTGCAACGAAACAATATCGTTGGGGATTTTGAATTCATCGTCCTGGAAAAATTCCTGAGCCAGGATAATGAACTGCCGTTCTTTGAAAGGCTGGTCATGAAGATCTACTTCTGGCTTAAGGAAATCTCGCTTTCAGAAGAAAGAGGCTTTGGCCTTGATCCGAGTTATGTGAAAGTGGAGAAGTTCCCGCTGATTGTTGCACCCGTGACGAATATCAGGCTGAAACGAATAGGTGAATAATTAGGGGGGAGTTTTTAGGGTGAGTGGTTAGGGTGAGTGTTTAGCTAAGGCCTAAGCCTAAAGCCTTCCCCTAAAAACTCACCCTAAAAACTCACCCTAACCACTCACCCTAAAAACTCCCCCTAACCACACTTCCCCTAAAAACTCCCCCTACTCAAAAGGCTGTCCAGCTTTTCATTAAAAAGACTAAACTTCCGTAAATCATTATGACTGCCGCCCTCGATGGTGATGAATTCGTCGCCCGATTTGAGGTAAGGCTTTAACCGGCTCGCATTACTGTACGGGACCACGCCATCATCCGTACCATGCAGGATGCTCACCGGAACTTTCACCTCGGCCAGGTACTGCCAGGACGGGATCTTTACTTTGATCAGTTGCTCCATTGGATAGATGGGTAGATAGTGTGCCGCCACAGAACTCAGGCTATAGTAAGGTGTCTCTAAAATGACCCGTCTACAACGCTGCCTCGAAGCGAGGTAAGTGGCCAGGCCGGTACCCATCGATTTACCATAAATGATAATGCTGTCTGCGGGATACTTGCTACCTGCAAGTTTGTACAGCTGTTCAGCATATGCATATAGGGAAGTTTCGGTGAGTTCCCCGGTACTCTTTCCGTAGCCGGGATAGTCCAGCATCCATACTTCATATCCCTGTTCGGTGAACATCGGCGCAAACTGTGCATACCATCCGATGTTCTGCCGGTTGCCATGCAGATAAAGCACTACCCCACGGATCGGTTTCGGCGTTTCAAACTGGATGATGTTCAGGTTGGCATCTGCTTTAAAAGAAAGATTGACTTCACGATAAGGGATGGAAAAACCATACCGATGGGTTTCTTTAAGCGGGACAGACCTGAAGAAAAAATATCCCTGGGCATAGTAGACCACGATCCCAAGGACTGCATAGATCAGGATGGCCCAGGTCAGAAATTTGCGCATGCGCAAACATAGGCATTAAGGCATTGAGGCATAAAGGCATGGTGGAAAAACCTTACCTTAAAGCTTCAATGCCTCCATGCCTTCTCATATTAGCAATCAACTGGTACCTCATCGGAGGGATTTACATCGCGCTGATGATCATCGCCTATTTTATCCAGGACCGTTTCATCTTCAAGCCCGAGAAACTCTCCCAGGATTTTCAATACATCTATGATGTACCGTTCCGGGAATTGTTTTTCGATGTAGAGCCCGGTGTGCGGATCAATGGACTGCATTTTCACCGGGACAATCCCCATGGTGTGGTGCTGTATTTCCACGGTAACTCAAGAAGCATTAAAGGCTGGGCGAAATACGCAAAGGATTTTTATCGATATAACTATGATGTGGTATTGGTAGACTATCGCGGATTCGGCAAAAGCACCGGCAAACGCAGTGAATACGCCATGCTCGGCGATATGCAGTTTGTATATGACACCTTGAAAAAAGACTTTTCGGAATCATCCATCATTGTATATGGCAGGAGCCTGGGTAGCGGTTTTGCCGCAAAACTCGCCTCGCAAAACAAACCCCGCTACCTGATCCTGGATGCACCATACTATAATTTCTCCCGCGCCGTGCAGAAATTCCTGCCGATCTTCCCCTTGCGATTCATGCTTCGGTACAAACTGAAAACCGATAAATGGATGAAGTATGTAACGTGCCATACGTATATCCTGCATGGCACGCGCGACTGGCTCATTCCCATCAAACATTCCATTTCACTCCAAAAGATCAATCCCAAAATGATCACCCTCATCCGGATTGAAGGCGGAGGACACAATAATTTGCCGAGCTTTCCGGAATACCACAATTTCATCAGAGACATATTGGCAATTTGAGAATTTGAGAATGCGGCAGTGCGGTAATGGAGGGTTTAGGGGTTTCACAAAACTTTGACAATTTTGTTTTCCATTATGTAAAATATACTTTACTTTTGGATAAGTAAACTTTACATCATGAACAACTCGCTATTGATCCACAATCGATACAAAAAACTCGGTTTTTTGATCCTTTTGGTATTTCTTGTGTTTGGGATCTTTGTACGATTTGCAGATCTGCAACTTCCCTTTCTTTCCATACCGCGTGGAGAAAAAAGCTTCCTGGATGATATGATCAACCTGACAGACGAACTGGCCCTTACGGGCATCATTGTTGGGCTGCTTTTGATCGCCTTTTCAAGAGAAAAAGTGGAAGATGAATTCATCGGTAAAATGAGGCTGGAATCTTTACAGTGGGCCGTGCTGATCAATTACATTTTACTCATTGCGGCCACCTGGCTGGTTCATGGATTTGCTTACATCGATGTGATGATGTACAATATGCTGACGGTACTCATCATCTTTATCATCCGATTCCATTACACCCTTCGTAAAAACCAGTAGGCCATGACAAACACGATCAAGATCCAAAGGGCAATGCACAGCATGACGCAACAACAATTAGCGGAGAATATTGGCGTAAGCCGTCAGACCATCAATGCCATGGAAAGCAATAAATACGTGCCGTCTACTGTCCTGGCCTTAAAAATCGCCAGACTGTTCAATGTGAAAGTGGAAACTGTATTTCAACTGGAAGACACAGACTAAACTTCCAACTTCAACCTTCCACCTTCAACCTTTCTTAAGTTCTGTCAACACAACCCCGGAAGACCGCACCTCAAGGGAATAACGACCCCCGCAGATCAACGCATAATTCTCTTTCTTATGGCTGACCGGGAATCCGAAACAAATGGGATAGTTGTATTCCCTCACCACTTCATGCAAAATTTGTTCAATGGTTTGCCCGAAAGGCAATTGCGTATCTTTCATATCAGAAAAACCACCAAGGATCAGGCCCGCCAAACCATCCAATACGCCAGCCCTTTTCAACTGGTGCATCATCCTGTCAACATTGTATAAGTATTCGCCAATGTCATCAAGAAAAAGGATCTTACCCTTACAATCAACCGCAACTTTGGACCCTATCAGGTGTGCAATGAGCGACAGGTTTCCGCCGGTAAGGATTCCTTTGGCAGAGCCGGCATGGTTATAACGATGACGCTTAACCGAAATCTCCATCTTCTCCCCTGCCAGGGCATTGCGCAAACTCTGAACATATTTATTCCGGAATCCGCCTTCGTTAAACGCATTGGCCATGGGGGCGTGCAAGGTGGCAATACCGAACCTTGAAAGTATATGGGAATGCAGAACAGTTATATCACTGAATCCGATGATCCACTTGGGATGCTTGCAAAATGCTTTAAAATCCAGGTCATCAATGATCCTTCCTACACCATATCCGCCTCGTCCACAAAGGATCGCCTTTACCGAATCATCATCCAGCATGTCCTGGAAATCTTCCAGTCTTTCCTGATCCGTACCTGAAAAATAGTGAAACTGATTTCCCACGGTTTTACCCATCTTCACCTTGAACCCCCAAAGCTGTGTGAGTACCCGAACACATTCTTCAACCTTTGTGGCATCCATAAAACCTGCCGGGCAAGTAATGCCGATGGTATCGCCTTTTTTCAGATAGGGAGGGTGAACAATACTTTTAACAAATACAAGATTTCTTCGAAAGTAAGTATATGGATGGAATTCTGGAAGGATGCCATGATTGAAATCAGCCTACCGGAAAATGAACATCAACAACGCTTCACCCCTATCTTCCTACTTTGTGCCATCAACTGATTGTATGTCTGATCAAACACTGCTCCCCATCACAAATATCGCTGCACAACTTGGTTTGCAGGAAGAACAGGTAACCACTTACGGAAAATTCAAGGCGAAGATCAACCTGCCGGAACTCGATGCTCAAAAGATCAGCAAATCAAAGCTGATCCTCGTAACATCTATCACCCCCACCAAAGCAGGTAACGGCAAAACAACCACTTCCATCGGCATTGCTGATGCCCTCCATCAACTGGGAAAGAAAGCCATGCTGGCTTTGCGTGAGCCATCGCTTGGACCGGTGTTTGGCATGAAAGGCGGTGCAACGGGTGGTGGGCTATCCCAGCTGCATCCTGCGGAAGAAATAAATCTGCATTTCACGGGCGACTTCCACGCGATCAGTGCAGCAAACAACACACTGGCAGCATTGCTGGATAACTACAACTATTTTAATCAAGGCACTCCAAAGGAACTCAAGGAAATCTACTGGAGGAGAGTGATGGATGTGAACGACAGATCCCTTCGATACATTATCACCGGTTTACATGGCGGGAAAAACGGCACTCCCACCGAAACAGGGTTTGACATCACACCGGCCTCGGAGCTCATGGCCATTCTTTGCCTTGCGGAAAACCAAAAAGACCTGCGGGAGAGGATCAGCAGGATCATATTGGGGACCACAGCAGCCAAAGAAAAACTCACTGTAGAAAGTCTTGGTGTCACTGGCGCCATCCACAGCTTGTTGAAAGATGCACTCCAGCCCAATCTCGTACAAACCCTGGAAGGCACGCCTGCACTGGTTCATGGCGGACCATTCGCCAACATCGCCCATGGATGCAATTCCATTCTGGCCACAAAAACAGCTATGCAACTTGCGGACTACGTGATTACTGAAGCGGGATTTGGTTCAGACCTGGGCGCAGAGAAATTCTTCAACATCAAATGCAGGGCAGCAGGCATTACACCATCCCTCAGCGTGTTGGTGGTGACCAACCAATCCCTCAAGCTGCATGGTGAAGTTCCCTACGCACACATCACGGCTCCGGATCCTGAAGGCATCCGCCGCGGGATGCGCAATTTGGAAAGGCACCTGCACATTCTTCGCAGCTTTGATCAACAGGTGATGGTGGTTCTCAATCGATTCCCATCAGACACAGACCAGGAAATCAATATCGTCAGGGAATGGTGCGAGGAAAGGAAGATTCCATTTGGCATCAACAATGCATTTACAGGAGGAGGCAAAGGATCGATCGAGTTGGCCAAAACCATCATCACTCTAACGCAGACCGCGCCGGAAACCATTCACCATACCTACGATGCGCAAAACACTATTGATGAAAAAATCAGGCGGGTGGCACGTACCATTTATGGTGCAGATGATATTGTGCTGGAGAAAAAAGCACGTGCGAAATTGAAAGAGATCACACAGTTGGGATTTTCTCACTTACCAGTCTGCATTGCAAAAACACAATATTCCTTTACAGACGCGCCTGAACAGATCCATCAATACGGCCATTTCGAAATTACCGTTGATGACATGATCGTAAATGCCGGCGCGGGATTCATCGTTGCAGTCTGTGGCGAAATGATGCGGATGCCCGGACTTCCGGAAAAACCATCCGCAATGAGCTTCGTATGAGAT
>JBEISY010000153.1:0-5102 GCA_040375175.1 Chitinophagaceae bacterium | reverse complement strand
GTCCTGCTGATCCAGGTTGAACCGCATCTTGGCGGGAACATCGCGCGGAAACATCACGGCCTGTAAGATCCCCTGAAGTTGCGCTACGGTCAGGTTGTTCGCAAAAGTGAAATCGATGGGCTCGTTAACAAGGCTGTCTTTTGCATTCAGGTAGCCGATGCCCAGTTTGTTGATATGCGAGAAATCAAATGGATCCGGGTTATATGCCTCGGGCTGTTGCCAGATCAGGGATTTTTCTTCCCGCACGAAATGAATGGGATTGGTGTATCGGTTTTGCTCCGGCGTAAGACCCATGAACTGCCTCGTGATCCTGAGATCAGGATATCCCATCTGCTGCAGTCGACTGTTGGTTTCCTGCTGCCCCACAAACTGGTACATGCGGTTGTAGGCATCGTTATCACTTACCAGTAAAGCTTTACGGATAAAATGCGCGATACTAGGCAAGCCATTCGGCGAAGTTGAATCCCTGTACAGGGCGCGATGCCAGGCCCTGCTGCTGTCGAACTGCATGGGCGTATCCATTCCCACCCCATATTTCCGCAAAGTGTGCAGCTTCTCCAGGCTGAGAATGGCCAGGGGCAGTTTCACCGTGGATGCTGGATTGAAGTAGGCCAGGGAGTCTACATTGAGGTAATAGTTTTTGAAACTGGGTCGGTTGTTTTTATCCCTGTTGATCTCGGTATAGATGATCTGGTAGCGGAACAGCTCCGGATGCTGCAGCACCCGTTGAAAAAGGGTATCCTGGTTTGCATCGAGGATGTTCCGGAGATGCGCATCATTCTTTGGCTGCGCGTAAAGGGCTACGCTGCATAACATCAATATAAAAAACAGACCTCTTGCCATCAGCCCTTAAGGTAACAAATTGTTTCATCCGTTCGTAAACCGGAATAAACGCATTAACTTATCAGACAATCTGCAGATTATGAAACCATGGCTTCTGGTCCTCGCTTTGTTTTTCAGCGTTCAGTCGTTTGCCCAACAACCTACCCGCATCACCTGGGACAGCTGGGGTGTGCCGCATATCTCGGCCAATACAGATCAGGAATTGTTTTATGCAGAAGGCTGGGCACAGATGCAGCTGCATGCAGATTTGATCACGCAACTATATGGACGCTCACGGGGACGTGCAGCCGAATATTGGGGCAAGAAGAAATTGCAGGAAGACATGATGGTTCATACGCTTGGGTTTCCGGAGATCGCGGAGGCCTGGACCAAACAGGCGGATCCGGCGTGGCGGGTACTCGTGCAGGCGTATATCAGAGGGCTTAATGATTATGCGGCGGCACATCCGGAATCCATTGACCCCATCAACCGGGCCATCCTTCCCTTTGTGGAAACAGATGTAGCGTCACACCTCGCCTTTGTGGTATTTAGCAGGTTTGTAGGCGGCGGTGAGCTGGGGTCGGCAGTAGAATGGAAGGAGATGGGATCCAATGCGGTGGCCATCGCCCCAAAAAAATCTGCTTCCAAAAAAGCGATGCTGGTGATGAATCCGCACCTGCCTTGGTTCGGCGAATTTCTTTTCACAGAAGTGCACATGATGAAACCGGGCCACAACATGTATGGTGCCACGCTGGTGGGATTTCCGGGCATCGCCATCGCCTTCAATGAAAATCTCGGCTGGAGCCATACGAACAATACCATTGATAATGCAGATACGTATGAATTGGATCTGAAAGACGGTGGATATATTCTGGAGGGGGTGAAGAAAGATTTCGATGTGCGCAAGAAAACCATCAAGGTAAAAGGCGAGAACGGGCAATTGCAAAACGAAGAGATCACAATACTAAAGGCAGCGCAAGGTCCAATCGTAAATATGGGCAAGAACAAAGCCCTTGCGATACGGATGGCCGGGGAAGACCGGCCGAATATGGGTTACCAGTGGTGGAAAATGCTGCAATCTAAAAATCTGCAGGAGTTTGAATCTGCGTTGAAGATGGCGCAGATCCCTTTTTGGAACGTGATGTATGCAGATAAGCAAGGCAATATTTTTTATCTCTTCAATGGGTTGGTACCTAAGAGGGCATCAGGAGATTGGGCATTTTGGGGCGAACACATCAAGGGCAATCGGTCTGCAGACATCTGGACCAGCTACCATAGTTATGATGAACTGCCGAAGGTGAAAAATCCAGCAACAGGATGGCTTCAAAACACCAATGATCCGCCATGGAGCAGCACACTGCCACGGGCACTAGACGCTAACAAGTTTCCACCGTATATGAGTCCACGCTATATGGATTTCCGCACACAAAGTTCTGTGCGCATGTTCCAGGATGATGCCTCCATCACTTACGATGAACTGGTTGCTTACAAGCACTCTACGCATATGGAACTGGCAGACAGGATTCTGGATGATCTGTTTACCGCTATTGATCAAAATGGAAATGATGTGGCTAAAGAAGCGAAAACAGTTTTGCAAGCCTGGGACAGAAATGCAGATGCCGGCAGCAAGGGTGCGGTTTTGTTTTACCTGTGGGCAGAAACCATGAATGTCTATGACGAAAAAACCTATGAAGTGAAATGGGACGAGAACAATCCGAGAGCCACGCCCGATGGACTCTCTGATCCTAAGAATGCCGTGACGAAACTGGAAGAAGCGGCGATGAAATTGAAAAAGATCAATGTGAAACTGGATGTCAGCTGGGGCGATGCGGTACGTTTGAAATCGGGAAACATGAATCTTCCTGCCAATGGCGCGGATGGATCTGTAGGTGCGTTCCGTGTCTCCTGGCCGCGAATGGGCGAGGATGGAAGGTTTCAGATTTCCGGTGGCGATTCATGGGTGGGCGTGCTGGAGTTTGGCGAAAAAGTGAATGCGCAGGTATTGCTGAGTTATGGCAATGCCACCCAGAAAGGGCATCCCAATGCGGGAGATCAACTGAGGCTATATGCCGAGAAAAAACTACGTGTGCCCAATTTTTACCCTGCGGATGTGCAAAAAAATAAAGTGCGGGCAGAGGTGCTGAAGAACGGTAAGTTTGTGGAAGAATAATTCCGTTATGCGATTCCTACTTGCCTTGATCTGTTTGGTATATGCTGCCCCATTGTTTGCGCAAGAGCAGATCACCTATGATTCTGAGAAGCAGAAACTCTATGCCCATCTGACATCCAGACCCATTGGGCCGGGATATACGGCACAGATCAACCGGTTTTTCAACAGCACTTGTGATTCATTGATCAAGGCGGGTACGCTGGTGGATAATGAGCCCATTACGTCAACGCTCACCAAATATTTCCAGGCTACACTTGTGGAGCTGGAGAAACAGAATATGTCTGTTCTTCGGGTGCCTAACCTGAACGAGAATTTCCTTCGCGTCTTACGGTCTTACAAGCGCGAACCCTTAAAAGAGATGTTCCGCGCGGTGGGTATTACCCGCACGAGAATCCTCGCGGCAGCCTTCAGGGGAACGCCAGCGGGAGACACCATTCGTTCCTTTGCTGACCTTCGGGAGATGATGTACTCCCCCACCTTGATTCCGGGCAGGCTTGATAAACCACTGTTTGCGCCCTACAAGGATTCGATGATCGGCTATCTCGCCAATCATGAACCTGAATTTTTCATCACCGAACTAAAGAAAAATCTACAAATGCAGGATCTGGCTATCCGATCCAAAAACCTTACCGTAAAAGCAATTACGCCCCTGCAAAACGAAGAGCATCTCACGGAAATGCTACCCTTTGGTTTGGCATTCCAGGAGCAAAGGACAAACCCTGATGACATTCGTAAAATTATCGATAAACCCGTAGCCTATTATACAGCGTTCACTACAGAAATGCTGGCCCTGAATGCCAGCGATGATCTCGGCAGAAGAGATTATCTGCATACGTATACAGAAGACCTGAATAACGTGTTGTGCGAATATTATGTGGAGCCCATCAATGAATTGCATGAAAAGCCAGATGCCGTGCGGTTCAAAGGGCTGACCGGCATCAGTACACAAAACCTCTACTTCGTGATTCTTGGCGGAGAGAGCATGTTCTATACCTCAAGCTTCATGTATGTGTTCAATAAGTTCCTGAAGGATACTGGCAAGGAAGGGGTGGGTGGATTTTTTGAAAAGGTCAACTATTACCGCTTCGGGGATTTCCTGAATATCATTTCAGGTTATGGTGTGCTGGGCAAGCTGGCTACACATATGGATGAGGAAAAATTTGCTGAAGTACTTGCAAAATACATGCGCAGGTCGTTGTCCAGTGAAATGACCGACAAAGAGTTGATTTTACAAGGCATGAACCTCTCTGAGATCCTCAACGGGGTGAAGAGTAGCGAAAAGGTCAGAAACATTCTCCTGGCGAAGCTGGACCAGCTGCGTAAGGAGCAGCCGCAAAGTAATATCATGCTTCAAAGGATGTTGTTTGGTTTCAGGGATGTTTTGCTGGACAGGGATAACAGCAAACTCAAAGAAGTCGAAAAACTATATGAGGTGCTGCATGTTGAACGATTGAAAACAAAAGACACGATTATTCAAGCTGTATTGTTTTATGACGATACGGATGGTGCAGCTTCCTATGGCAACTACATGCAACTCTTTCCTGCAGCCAAATGGGATAAGGAAGACAAAGGCAATTACCTGATTCTTCGATCCAAAGAAGGAACGCCGATGATCGTGTATTGCAATAAGCCAAATACAAAAGTGAAGGACAATGCGGCACAGAATGAGATGTTGAAGGACATTGCAGATGCTAACCAGGTGATCACATCATTTTTACACAGAGGTCACAGTTATCATTTGTATAAAAGCCTTCGGAAGCTTCCGGCTTCTGCACAGTTTGTGTACCTCGGGTCCTGCGGCGGGTATAATGATGTGTCAAAAGTCTTCCAGGCCAATCCAGACGCGCACATCATTTCCACCAGAAACATCGGTTCCAAATATGTGAATGATCCCATCCTCAACCAGGTTACAGCAGATATGCTGGCCAACAGGGATGTGAACTGGAATGAACTTTGGAAAAACCTGGACGCCAGTTTCACCAATAAGACCGCGAAGGACCTCTTCACGTCTTACATCCCTCCCAATAAATACATTGGCATCATGTTTATACGGGAGGTATTCAATTTCTAACCCCTCTGTATCAAATCCCAATGTTTATTAGAAAAAAAG